>JAEMRP010000182.1 GCA_016463265.1 Microbacteriaceae bacterium
GACCACGACCATGGTGTCGATCGCGGGCGCGAGCTCGCGCAGGCGCTCCACGTTGTTCTGGATCGCTGAGGACGACACCAGGACACGGCGAAGTGGCGTACTCATCGTTCCTCGGCGATCACGCTGGCCACGGCGATTCCGGCGCCATGGCTGAGAGATAGGTGCAACACCAGTCCCAATCGCTCAATTCGGGCAGCGATGGCACCGCTCAATCGAAATTCGGGCCTGCCCTCGCGCTGCGGGATTTCAACATCGACCCAGGACAGGTCGTTTCTTCCCCCCAGGGCTTTAATCAGGGCCTCTTTCGCCGCAAAACGTGCGGCCAACGACTCAATAGAGAGTTTGCGCTCGGATGGGGCGAACAAACGGTCGCGAAGTTTCGGTGTCCGGGCGAGTGAGGCGTCGAATCGCGCAATGTCGACAACGTCGATTCCGTGCCCGACGATCGCCATGGTTATTCCACCGTGACGGATTTGGCGAGGTTGCGCGGTTGGTCGACGTCGAGCCCCTTCGCCGCAGCAAGCTCCATCGCGAAAATGTGCAACGGTACGACCGCCAAGATCGGCTCAATAAAGCTGGATGCCAACGGAATCGGAATGACCTCGTCGGCATACGGGAGAACGGCGGCGTCGCCCTGTTCGGCGATAGCGATGACGCGGGCGCCGCGCGCTCGAATCTCTTGGATATTCGACACAACCTTCGCATGGAGCGAATGTGGGTCGCGCGGGCTTGGCACGATGACGAACACCACTTGTCCTGGTTCAATCAATGCGATGGGCCCGTGCTTAAGTTCGCCCGCGGCAAAGCCTTCCGCGTGAATATAGGCGAGTTCCTTCAATTTGAGTGCACCTTCCAGCGCAATCGGATATCCGACATGGCGGCCCAACAACAAAATCGCCTGCGTATCGACCATCCATTGCGCGAGCGTCTTGATGCGCTCGCCATGCAGAAGAACAGTTTCGAGCATCGCCGGCGTTGCTTCAAGGTCACTAACGACGGCAGCGAGAACCGTCGGGTCGCCCTTTCCATTCGCTTGCGCGATGGCAATTCCCAAGAGATACAGGGCGGTCACTTGCGCCACGAATGCCTTCGTTGACGCGACCGCGACCTCCGGTCCAGCGTGCGTGTAAATCACCGCGTCCGACTCGCGCGGAATCGTGGCACCCTGGGTGTTGCAAATCGACAGGGTGCGGGCTCCGACCTCGCGTGCGTACTTGACGGCCATCAGCGTGTCCATTGTTTCGCCCGATTGACTGACCGAGACGATCAGGGTTCTATTCGAGATGACGGGTTCGCGATAACGAAATTCGTGGCTGAGTTCCACGTCGACGGGAATTCGCGCCCACTGCTCGAGCGCGTACTTTCCCACGAGTCCGGCGTAGGCCGCAGTCCCGCAGGCAATGATGATGATCCGGTCAACATCGATGAACGCAGACGGCTCGAAGCCCTCGATGTGGACCTCGCCGTTCTTGATTCGGCCACGAATTGTGTCGGCGACCGCAGCCGGCTCTTCACTAATCTCTTTCGCCATGAACGACGGCCACCCACCCTTGTCAGCGGCGGACACATCCCACGTCACGGTAAACGGTTCGGGCGTGACGGAGTTGCCGTCAAAGTCAATTACCGCGACAGCGTCCTTCGTAATCGTCACAATCTGGTCCTGGCCGATGGCCAGAGCGTCGCTCGTATATTCAACGAACGCGGCGACGTCACTTCCGAGGAAGTTCTCGCCCTTACCGAGTCCGATGACGAGCGGCGAGTTGCGGCGAGCGCCGACGACCACACCGGGCGAATCCTCGTGCACGACGAGAAGAGTGAACGCCCCGTCCAGACGTGCTACGACGGCGCGCATTGCTTCTGTGAGGTTCGAAGTTCGGTGATACTCGCGAGCGACCATATGGGCGGCCACCTCGGAATCCGTCTCGGATGTGAATTCGGTGCCTTCGGCGACGAGTTCGGCCTTGAGCTCGGCAAAGTTCTCGATGATCCCATTGTGTATCAGCGCAAGTTTGCCCCCGTCCGCGAGGTGAGGATGGGCATTGACGTCGGTCGGCGCCCCGTGGGTCGCCCAGCGCGTGTGACCGATTCCAGTGTGACCGTCGTCGAGCGGGTTGGCGACGAGTCCGTCGCGAAGAGTCTGGAGTTTGCCTGCCCACTTACGCGTCTGTAAGTCGGTTGAGATGAT
Source organism: Microbacteriaceae bacterium (assembly GCA_016463265.1). Lineage (GTDB taxonomy): Bacteria > Actinomycetota > Actinomycetes > Actinomycetales > Microbacteriaceae > MWH-TA3. Next base: position 2,186 of record JAEMRP010000182.1, read on the forward strand.
GGCTACGCCCGCCGAGTCGTATCCGCGATACTCCAAGCGCCCGAGCCCCCCGAG
>JAEMRP010000183.1 GCA_016463265.1 Microbacteriaceae bacterium
CTCGGATTTCTCATTGTCCTCGGACAGTTGACGCAGCGTCTCATGTATTCGAACCTGCAGGGGCAGGCGGGCGCAGTTTCTGCGCTGATCAAGAACCAATTGCGCCGCTCGTGGCGCGGTAACGATATGCCGATTCGAATGAACAAGAGTCAGGATATTGTGTATCGGGTTGTGGGTAAACCCGGTGTTGTGATCGTGTCGGAAGGGGTTCGGTCTCGAGTCGCTCCCCTCGTCGAGGATGCCCGTAGGGAAGTTCAGCGCATCGTTCCCGGCGTGCCCGTTCACCTACTGCACGTCGGAGCCGATGGCCTCACTCTGAAAGAATTCTTCCCCGCGCTCTACAAGATCAAGGGTCGTGTCCGCGCCTCCGAAATCGTCGTGGTGACAAATCGCCTCAACTCCATTGCCAAAACGCCCGCGTCGATGATGCCGAAGGGTATCGACCCGACCAAGATGCGCGCTCCGCGACCTCGCTAATCCCGATCGACTGTTTGTTACATCCCCGAAACATTCGTGTGACGGTGACGACACACGTTCTCGGTACGGTGAGGTATCTGAATATGCATATTTACCCGACCGCCAGGAGGAAACATGTTTAAGACCCCAGCTGAGGTTCTTGCCTACATCACGAAAGAAGACGTCAAGTTCCTTGACATCCGATTCACCGACCTCCCCGGAATTCAGCAGCACTTCAACATTCCCGCCAGCACCGTCGACGAAGAATTCTTCTCCGTCGGCCAGCTGTTCGACGGTTCCTCCATCACGGGCTTCCAGGGAATCGCCGAGAGCGACCTGCAGTTGATCCCCGATGTCACAACTGCGTATGTCGACCCCTATCGCGTTGAAAAGACGCTCATTCTCATCTTTGACATTTACAACCCGCGCAACGGAGAGATTTATCACCGCGACCCGCGTCAGGTCGCGAAGAAAGCCGAGAAATATCTCGCGTCGACCGGGATTGCCGACACCGCGTTTTTCGCGCCCGAGGCAGAGTTCTTCATCTTCGACGACGTTCGATACGAGGTTTCGAGCGGATCGTCGTTCTACCACGTTGACTCGGAAGAGGCCGCGTGGAACACCGGTCGGAAGGAAGAGGGCGGAAACCTCGCCAACAAGACGCCCCACAAGGGTGGCTACTTCCCCGTCAGCCCGGTCGACAAGCTCGCCGACCTCCGTGACCAAATCTGCCTCCAGCTCGCCGACGCCGGCCTCGAGGTCGAACGCTCGCACCACGAGGTGGGAACGGCAGGTCAGTGTGAGATCAACTACCGTTTCAACACGATGGTTCAGTCTGCTGATGACCTCCTGAAATTCAAGTACATCGTGAAGAACGAAGCCGACATCCACGGCAAGGTCGCGACGTTCATGCCCAAACCGCTGTTCAACGACAATGGTTCTGGCATGCACACCCACCAGTCACTGTGGGCCAAGGGCAAGCCGCTGTTCTACGACGAAAAGGGTTACGCGGGGCTGTCGGACATCGCTCGCTGGTACATCGGCGGAATCCTCAAGCACGCTGGGGCAATCCTTGCGTTCACAAACCCCACGATGAACTCTTATCGTCGTCTCGTCAAGGGTTTCGAAGCCCCGGTAAACCTTGTCTACTCGGCCGGCAACCGCTCGGCTGCGATCCGAATCCCCATCACGGGAACGAATCCAAAGGCAAAACGAATCGAGTTCCGAGCTCCCGACGCGTCGAGCAACCCGTACCTCGCGTTCGCCGTGCAGATGATGGCCGGCCTTGACGGAGTCATGAATAAGATTGAGCCCCACGAGCCCGTCGACAAGGACCTCTACGAGCTCCCCGCAGATGAAGCGAAGCTCATCCCCCAGGTCCCTGGCTCGCTGGAAGAGGCACTCGTAGCTCTGGAAAACGACCACGAGTTCCTCCTCCAGGGAAATGTCTTCACCAAGGACCTCATCGATGAGTGGGTGAGCATGAAGCGCGCGATGGAAGTTCTGCCATCGGCACAACGTCCGCACCCCTTTGAGTACGAGACGACGTTCTCCTGCTAGACAACGGTGAAAGACGAGGCGTCACCGTCGGGTGGCGCTTTCGTCGTTAAGCGGGATAGAAGATTCGCTCAAAAACTTGACGACTCTGGCGCGTGACGCGCAAATAATCATTTTCCAGTTCTGCTCCCCGACCGGCGGGATACGAAAGTATGCGGGCGATTCCCTCAAGCTCACGCCGGTCCAGAGGCACGACATCGGACCCCTTGCCCGTGAACAGAGTCGT
>JAEMRP010000184.1 GCA_016463265.1 Microbacteriaceae bacterium
CGGTGGTAGGCGGTGTAGTTGCCCGCGTTTCCGACCGGGATGAAGTGGAAGTCGGGTGCGCGCTCAAGCACCTCGACAACCTCGTATGCGGCTGTCTTTTGCCCTTCTATTCGGTCGTTGTTGACCGAGTTAACGAGGTGGACGGGATAGTTCGCCGCAAGGTCTCTAGCGATGTCGAGGCAATCGTCAAAGTTGCCCTGCAACTGCAGGATTTCGGCATTGTGCGCCACGGCCTGGCTCAACTTGCCCATCGAAATCTTGCCCTCGGGAACAAGCACTGCTGCGGTGATTCCCGCGTGCGCGGCATAGGCTGCCGCCGCCGCGGACGTGTTGCCGGTCGACGCGCAGATGACAGCCTTTGCACCCGCCTCCATCGCCTTCGAAATCGCCATCGTCATTCCGCGGTCTTTGAACGATCCGGTCGGGTTCATGCCTTCGTACTTGATGTACACCTTGGCACCCGAGCGCTCCGACAGCGCGGGGGCGTAAATAAGCGGTGTTCCACCCTCACCAAGAGAGATGATGGGGGTCTTGTCCGAAACGTCAAGGCGATCACGATATTCGTGAAGAACGCCTCGCCACTGATGAGCCATTACAGACCTTCCATTCGAATCACTCCCACGACTCGTTGGACAACGGCCGACGCCTCGAGGGCATCCACTGTCGCGGCGAGATCGGCTTCGATTGCCTCGTGGGTTCCAATCACCAGCGTAGCGGTGGCCGATCGCGCGTCGACGCCGACAGGCTTCTGCTCAACCGACTCAACCGAGACGCCGTGGGTGGCGAAAAGCGACGCAATGTCAGCGAGCACACCGGGGGCATCGGTAATCTCGAGCGAGATGTGATACCGGGTGCGGATTCCCGAGATCGGCACGATAGGGAAGGAGGCGTGCGTGCTTTCAGCGACGCCGGGTCCACCGATGACGTGGCGACGCGCCGCGGAAACGAGGTCACCCAGGACGGCCGACGAGGTCTGAACTCCGCCGGCGCCCGCCCCGTAGAACATGAGAGGACCAGCGAGTTCCGCCTCGACGAAAACCGCGTTGTTCGCTCCGTGCACGGCGGCGAGCGGGTGGGTGTCGGGAACCATTGCTGGGTAAACACGAGCGCTGACGCCCTCGGTGCCGTCCGCCGAAACAACCCGCTCGCAGATTGCAAGGAGCTTCACGACGTAACCGGCTTGCCTGGCGGCCGAGACTTGGTCGCGCGTGATTTCGGTGATTCCTTCGCGATAGACGAGATCAATCGGCACGTGGGTGTGGAACGCAAGAGACGCAAGGATCGACGCCTTTTGTGCGGCGTCAAATCCTTCGATGTCCGCGCTGCTGTCCTCTTCGGCGTATCCGAGCTTCTTTGCCATCGCGAGCGAGTCCTCCATCGATTCGCCCAGAGTGTCGATGCGATCAAGGATGAAGTTGGTCGTCCCGTTGACGATTCCGAGTATTCGCGTCACCCGATCACCGGCGAGAGAATCGCGCAGCGGACGGATGATCGGAATGGCGCCGGCAACGGCCGCTTCGTAGTAGACCTGCGCACCAACCTGGGCGGCGGCCTCAAAAATCTCGGTGCTGTGGTGCGCAAGAAGAGCTTTGTTCGCGGTGACGATGTCAGCCCCCGCGTTGATCGCGTCGAGGATCAGCGTGCGGGCCGGTTCAACACCACCCATCAGTTCGATGACGATGTCGGCCTGCCGAACAAGAGCGGTGGCGTCCGTGGTAACGAGGTGTGCGGGGATGTCCACCGCGCGCTTCGATTTCGGGTCGCGAACGGCTACGCCAATCAACTCGATTCCAGCACCGATTCGCGCAGCCAGCTCGTCACCGTGATTGAGAATCTGGTCCGCCACCTGCGCGCCAACGCTCCCAGCACCAAGCAGCGCGATTCGAAGGTTTCGATATTCAATCACGTGGTTTTCCTTATCACGGGCGTGGCTCTCGGCATTGAGTCAGTTTACCGACTCGCGCGTCAGGATCAGGCTGTCCTCGGCTGCGACCCACGCCAACATCGCGCACTTGACTCGGGCGACAAATTTAGAAACACCGGATAGCGCGGCAAGGTCTCCGTACTCGTCTTCAGACAGTGCAATTGTTCCGCGGGATCGCATCGCGTCACGGAATCCGTTCGCGAACGACTCGAATTCGATGACCGACATCCCCGTCGCCTCGGAGGTCATGAGCGACGCCGACGCTTGCGAAATCGAGCAGCCTTTGCCTTCCCACTCGAAGGCGG
>JAEMRP010000032.1 GCA_016463265.1 Microbacteriaceae bacterium
CGGTATTCCAGTGGGGATGGCTCGGTTGGCTTTTTGACATTCACGACCCAGCACCGATTCTCAGTTTCCTTCCCACGATGCTCATCGGAATCCTTTTTGGTCTCGCGATGGACTATCAATTGTTCCTCGCCTCCGGAATGCGTGAGGCGTTCATCCACGGTAGATCAGCAACGGACTCCATTAACTATGGGCTGCGCCTCAGTCGCAGTGTCGTGACCGCCGCCGCAATTATCATGATCGCAGTGTTTGGCGGATTCGTGTTTAGCCATACGACCATGATTCGGCCGGTCGGGTTCGGCCTCGCCGTCGGCGTGCTCGTCGACGCATTCCTCGTGCGGCTCGTTCTCGTCCCCGCCGCGCTGAAGTTGCTCGGTCCAGCCGCGTGGTGGTTACCTAAATGGCTCGACCGTATCCTGCCTGATGTCGATGTCGAAGGCGCGAAGCTAGAACGATCTGTCGCTCACCACTAAACGAGGTGCGACGTCGACTCAGGCTCGCTCGATTGCGCGCAGAATAATCTCGGATACTTTTTTTTCGACCGCAGACGACCACGCGAGAATAGCAAAGGACGTTGGCCACATGTCGCCGTCATCCAATTGGGCGGAGTCTTGGAATCCGAGAGTCGAATATCGGGACTTGAACTTCGCGGCATCCTGGAAGAACAGCACTGCTTTTCCGTCAAGGAAATAAGCCTGCATTCCATACCAGGTCTTGACTTCCAAACCTGGCGCAATTTTTACGACAAGTCGATGGATGCTCTCTGCGATTTTCCGATCCGCCGGCGCCATCGCCGCAATCTTCTCGAGCACCGCGGTGAGCCCGTCGACCTTCTTACCCTTGACCTCGGCAGCGCGATCTTTGATGGCTGCGCGTTCTTCTGCCGTCCATTTTTCGGCCATCAGATTTCCCTTGCGCTGTCATCCAATGAGCCACGTGAGTCTATCTCAGCGATGAGACTTTCGACCTTTGCGCGAATTTCGTCGCGAATTGGTCGCACCCCATCGACACCCTGCCCGGCTGGATCATCTAGCGGCCAATCGAGGTAGGTTTTGCCCGGAAAGAAGGGGCAGGTGTCGCCGCACCCCATCGTGATGACGTAATCCGAGTCTTTGACTGCCTCAGTCGTCAAGACCTTGGGTGCGTTGTTCGCGATGTCGATGCCCTCTTCGGCCATAGCCGCAATCGCCGAGGGATTAATCTCGTCTTTCGGCTCTGTGCCAGCGGACAATACGGTGACCCGGTCTCCTGCGAGCGCCTGAAGGTAGCCCGCGGCCATTTGCGAACGACCCGCATTGTGAACGCAGACGAACAGAACAGTGGTTTTCATGGGGCTAAAGACCTTTCGATTTGCGAAGATATCCGACGAGCGCGTTGGCGTGGCCGTGCCCGATGCCATGTTCCGACTTGAGCCATTCGACCTGTTCCATGTGCTTTTTGTCAAGGCTACCCTCAAGCAGGTCAAACCAATGGATAACCGGTTTCCCGTAAGTTTTTTCAATCGACGGGAAATACGAGGCGGGTCCCTGAACTTTGTCGGTCACGTGTCAAAGATAACCGAGTCGGTTCGAACGTGTGCATAGGCTTGGAGGATCCCCCCGAAAGGTTCCTCATGACAAGCGCACGCGACATTAGTTTTTCGCCTCGACACCTCTTTCGATTCTTCGCAATCAGCGAAGCGGTGACGTGGACACTTTTGCTTGGCGGTCTCGCGGTTCGAGCAGTGTTTGGCGCACCTCCAATTCTGCTCACCGTCGTCGGCGGGCTCCACGGCGCGGTGTTCCTTGGGTACGGCGTGGTGGCCGCGCTGGTCGGTGTGAACAACCGCTGGGGTATCGGGCGAACGGTGCTAGGCATCGCGCTCGCTGTTGTTCCCTACGCCACGATTCCGTTCGAAATTCGAGCCGAAAAGGCCGGCCGACTCGCTGGCGCTTGGCGTCGCACGGCAACGAGCGACCCGCGTGACGCGCACTGGTTCGATCGGCTGTATCGATGGTTCCTCAGTCGCCCGGCGCTTTTCGCACTCGTGTTGCTCGCGGCAATTGTTGCAATCTTCGCGACGCTCATCAGCATCGGGCCTCCCGGCGGGTGGCCGGCAAACGAGGTCTAAGCGACGCCGCCGACAACGGTGAATGTCCCCGTGACAACATCGCCCGTTCGCGCCAGCGCGACAACGACCGACCCGTAACCACCCCGCCATTCGCTGTGAAGACGAGTGTGCTCGTCCTCGGGAACGGTGGTCTCGACCACGAAGCCCGATTCGGTCACGGTTCCCGTCACGGGGATTCCGTTCACCGTCACCGACACCTCGGCGGCGTCCGTGTGAATCTCGATGTGGATCGGCACGACCCCGTTCGTCGCCGAACCCGCGCTGGCGTCGATAGTGAGCGACAGTTGTGGCAATCCATCGCCGCCACGCGTTACCCATTCGTTCGCTGAAAGCTCCGGGGTGCGAGGCGGTTGAATTCTTCCGATGTGTGCCCGGTCGAACGCGGAGGCAAAGCTCAGCAGACTTGTGTCGTCGTAGCCGCGCCCCGCAAAGGTGAGTCCCACAGGCATTCCGATGTCGCTCATGTTGCCCATTGGCACCGTCACGGTCGGGATTCCGAGGTGACGGAAAACGACGTTGCCGTTCGCAACCCAGGTTCCGTTCCGCCAACCGAGTGCGGCCGACGCGAGGTTCACATCCATGTCGGCAGGACCAACATCTGCGACCGCGGGGAACACGACCGCATCCAGACCCGATCCGTCCATCCACTGCTCGAGGTCGATTCGCCGAGCCTCTTCGAGTCCGCGAAGTCCCTCACCGATGCTTGGAATGTCCTCAAGCGCGGTGATTCCGTCGCTCCGTGCGTCAAGGACATAGCTGTCCAACGTGACGTCCTCAGGCGAAAATCTCGACTGGTGAATCTCGTATTGGTCATCCAGCGCGCCGCTCGGTTGCGGAAAAATCTTGCCCTCGTCGACGTCAACGAGAGCGTGGAGTTTCGGGTCTCCGTTTGCGGCAAGGAATTCGTTCCAACCCCACATGCTGAGTTCGTGAAGCTCGCGGTCGGCATAGTCCGCCGGCACCAAGCCGCATGCAACGAGATTGTTGGGCTCGGCCTCTTTGTTTTCGTATCGGGTCACGACGGGGAAATCGGTTTCGACGACTTCGGCACCAAGCCGCTCGAGCGTGACCTTTGCGTCGCGCCATCGATCGACCACCGACGGCCGGGTTTCAATCGGGTCAGCCGTTTCGGCATCAGCATTGATGTACATCCGCGGGATCGCAATGCGTTTTCCCGACAGCGCGTTGCCGGCCGCGAGCGCCGCATACGATTCAGGCCGTATCGCGGAAGATGGTGGGGTTGAAATCCAGGGCTGCACGCGCCAGAAGTCACCTCGCGTGACGCTGTCGTCCGCGACGATGACGTCGAGCAACGCGAGCATGTCCTCCATCGTGCGTGTGTGAGGAACCACGACGTCCATCGTGGGAACGAGTGGCCAATTCCCTCGGGTCGAGATCACACCGCGGGATGGCGTGTAGGCGCAGAGCGCATTGTTTGATGCGGGTGCTCGACCCGACGACCACGTTTCTTCTCCCAAGCCGAACGAGGCGAAACTCGCAGCCGTCGCGGTACCCGATCCGTTCGAGGACCCCGAACCGAAGGCCGCCGTCAGAAACTTGGCGTTGTAGGGGCTCTCTGCGCGACCGTACACACCGCGTTGCATTCCACCGTTGGCCATGGGCGGCATGTTTGTCAGACCGATTAGTACCGCACCCGCCGTCCTCAATTGAGCGATGGTGAAGGCGTCGTGCTGAGCGAACAGATCCGCGAACGCCGGGGAACCCGACGCGACGGTTAAGCCTTTGGCTTGATACGAATTCTTGGCGGTGTACGGAATCCCGTCGAGGCGACTGAGAACCTCGCCGCGCGCTCGGCGCTCATCGGATGCCCTCGCATCCGCGAACATCGCGGGGTTGAGAACCGGGACGGCGTTCAGAGTGATTCCGTGACGGTCGTAGCAACCGATTCGGTTCAGGTACGCGGCGACGAGCTCGACGCTCGACACCGCTCGCGCATCCAGCGCCGCTCGAAGTTGTGCGATGCTTTTCTCGACAACCGGAAAATCGGAACTCATGTCGTGATTCTGCCAGAATCCTCCCCGCATGCCGCTTCGACGCCCAGTAACTCGTGCCATCACGAACGATAGAGTCAACTCCATGAAGTCGCAGGGCGTCCCCGGTTGGGTGTTCGCCGTGGCCGCGATGGCTATCCTTCAGTTCGCGGCGGCAGTCACGACTCAGCTCTACCCCATCGTGGGTCCAGCCGGAGCAGGATGGCTTCGGCTTGTCGGTGGCGCGATCATTTTTCTCGCTCTGGTCCGTCCCGATTTTCGCTCGTACGGTCGATCGAACCTTCGCCTCCTCATCGGGTTGGGGCTCGTAACCGCTTTGATGACCATCTCGTTCCAGTTTGCTGTCGCCACGATCGGACTCAGCATGACCGTACCGATTCAATTCCTCGGACCGCTCACGGTCGGGGTGTTGCGCGCGAAAGAGCGCAGCCACATCTGGTGGCCCGTGCTCGCCTTGGTGGGCGTTGTCGCCGTCACTCAACCCTGGAACGGGTCAATCGACCCGTGGGGAGTCATGTGGGCACTGTTCGCGGCGCTCGGTTGGGCGCTCTACATCGTTATGACCCAATCCGCCGGGGATCGCGTGTCAGGTCTTAAAGCGCTCGCGGTCACAATCCCCGTCGCCGCCATCGCATCCACATTCGTGGGACTTCCGTCGGCCTGGGGTCATCTCGACGTCTGGGTCGTACTCGCAGGTTTAGGGCTTGGAATTCTCATGCCGGTTATCCCCTTCGCCCTCGAGCTCGTCGCGCTCAAACGCCTTACTGCAGCGGCATTCGGCACGCTCTCTGCCGGCGAGCCCGCCCTCGCCGCGATTTTTGGCGTGGCCCTGCTTGGTGAACGTCTTAACCTTCTTCAATTCGCGGGTATCGGAGTCGTCATCATCGCGGCGGTCGCCGCGGAACGGACAGGTCGGCGGCCCACTGATTTTGCAGCACCACAAACAAAAACTTGACCCCGACAACCGCGTCTAGGGAAGCCTGAACATCCCTAGCGCGTGAAGTGCGAGCGGAATGCTGGCAATCAACAACACGTTCCCAAGTTCATCGCCAGCGATTCGCAACAAAATTCCGCCGACAATAAGGGCGCTCGCGAGCACCCCAACGGACAACCGCCGAGTGCTGCCGTCCAAGCGCCGAACGCGTTTTTCTAATTCCGGAAGTCGGATTGATATCAGCCCTTGATCGAGCCGAGTAAGCACCGAGTCCAATCGTTGGGGAAGTTGCGAAAGTGTCGTGAGAACCGTGAGAACCTGGCGCCCAATCGCGGTGACTGTCGATGTCCCGCCCCCGCTCAGTAGCGTCCGAGCGAAGGGGTCAACCGCGTCCCACATGTTAAAGTCCCGGTTAAGTGCACTGGTGACCCCAGAAATCAGAGAAATCGACCTCAACAGCATCAAGAAGTCTTCGGGGAGTTGGAAGGGAAGCGTCCGCACGAGATCGCTGAACTGAATCGCGAGTTCTCGGAACACCTTGGGATCGGTCTGGGTTATTTCGGCAACACCGACTCCCCCGAAACGATTGAAGACAGCGGCGATTGCCATCTCCAACTCAATTGCGTCCGCGCTGGGCAACAACACTCCAAGGCGTTGCATCGCATCGACACTTCCGCGGGCGTCCCGCGCAACCAACGCAAAAATGAACTGCTGAAGCCCGTCCCGAAGAGGGTCGCCAATTTCCCCCATCATTCCGAAATCGATGAAGGTCAGAGAGAAATCGACTCCCGACGCGGAAGCCCGAGGCGTGACAAAAATGTTCCCCGGGTGGGGGTCAGCGTGGAAAAAGCCGTGGTTGAAAATCTGTTCGAACGTGACGCGTGCCAATTCGGCGGCAACCGCATTGGGGTTGATTCCCGCTGCTACGAGGGCGGGGACGTCATTGATCTTGATTGCGGTGACATCCTCGAGCGTGAGTACTCGGCGAGTCGATCGTTCCCACACAACGTCGGGGACACCGACGCGAGAATCAGTTTCGAAGTTTGTTCGAAATCGCTCAAGGTTCTTCGACTCGTGTCGATAGTTGATTTCGTCGAGGCTCACCGCGGCGAACTCTTCCACCAGCGCCGGCGCGTCCGTTCGTCGTGCCACTAGTTTGATGCGGGAGAGCCACTGGCCGATTCGCCGAAGTGCCCGCAGGTCAACGTCGACGATTTCTTCGATCCCGGGGCGTAAAACCTTGACCACAACATCAGTGACACCGTAATCCTTAGCAAGTCTTGGCGCTAATCGTGCGCGATACGCCTGTCCAAGCGAGGCGGCCGCGATGGGTTGGGCGTCAAAACTGTCAAACGCGACGTCAAGTGGCAGAGACATTTCTTCTTCGATTTGTGCACAAATGCGATCGAACGCTTCGGGTGCAACGTCGTCCTGGAGTGACTCCAATTCCGCCGTGATGGCCGCCGGCAAAATATCGAGACGTGACGACGCGAACTGGCCGGCTTTGATTATCAATCCACCCAAACTGGCTGCCAAAAGACTAAACCGACGGGCCATAGCACGATAACGGGCAATTCGGCGTGCAGCTACCCACCCCTTCAGCCCAAATTTGGGAAGAACGAGTTCAAACCACCAGGTTTGAATCAGTGCCCACGCGGCGAACCGCAGGATGCGGCGATATCTGCTCTTCAACGGCTATTTCGCAGCGAGAATTCCGTTTATTTTTCGCCGCGCCTCGTCAATCGCAGCGGCTGCGGCATCTCGCTGTTCTGTTGAGCCATGCTGAGCAACGTCGTAGGCAACCCTGGCCAAACGGGACGACGCCGTCGCGAGAGTCCCGGTCAACGCGTCGAGCGGGGGCAATGTCCACGAACCACCCGAGGACGCACCGCTTTCTGCCGTGGATTCGACATAGGTCTTCACTGCCGCTTTTCCGGCTTTTGTCAGTGTGTAGGTTTTGCGGTCCTTAACCATCGAAACAGTCACGAGTTGTTCGTCGAGCAGACTTTCCAACAACGGATAGACCCGGGCCGCAGGAGGTTTGATTCCCCAATCGTTGCTAGCGTTGATGCTCTCGATGATCCCGTGACCCGTTGAAGGACCAACTAATAACGCCGCGAGCACCGCGTGCTTCAAGCCAGACTCGGTCCAGACTTGTGCAGGTTGCATCGATTTCGAAACCGAACCGCTCGCCGACCGAATTGCGTCGCCAATGCCATCAAGCATCGAACGGAAATCAAAGCGCTGCGGGTTTTCTGCCACGAGTGTCCTCACTTGCCGTTGGGGTTCTTGCGCCGCGTGAACCGAGTAACCTGACCTGCCATCTACGACGCTCTGCCCCTTAATCATAAATCAACTGTGTGGTCTCGGTACCGCCGATGCCCTAGCCTCGACCTATGAGTGACATCACAAGTGTCGGTGAAGTCGACAACTGGCTGTGCTGGTTGTGCGACCAGCCCGTTGACCCGGATGGTTCAGTGAATTCTGATTTGGGACCGAGCGTTGATAGCTACGCGGCAACGCGAGTCAAAAAGGGCGCACCCGCTGTCGAACGGCTCGCTCATCGCCAGTGCAACACGATGAAGGGCAAGATTTCGCCGGTTGTTCGATGGGCGCCGGAGCTCTTCGTGGTCGACCCCTCACCGATTTTTGAGGCGGTCGAACGGCTTCGCGCCAAAGGCGGCCGCGAAATCGTCGCCCGGTGCCCCGACGAGGGTGACGCACGACAGGCCTCAGAGTGGCTTCTCAACCGGCTGTCACGCCTCGCTCCAGACCTGAGCCTGTCGACTCACATCAGCCCCGGTGGCGGTCAGTTCATGCTCTACCTGACGCGCTGAGTCCGCAAACTCGAACGGCAACTAGGCTGGAAAAGTGACAGCGAATTCGGCGAAAGAGTCGGTGTGGGACTACCCCCGGCCCCCTCGCGTTGAGCCCGTGAGTTCTCACATCGAGGTCGTTCACAACGGATTGACGATTGTTTCCACAAACGGTGCCGTTCGCGTTTTAGAGACTTCTCATCCGCCAACGTATTACTTGCCCATCGACGATTTTGTGGTCGGGATCTTGGCCCCGGTCGGCGGAACCACCGTGTGTGAATTCAAAGGAACCGCGAGCTATTTCGACCTCGTCATCACTGACGAGCGCATCGACCGAGCCGCGTGGACGTATGAGAATCCGGCCAACGGGTTCGAGTCTCTGGCAGGCAGGGTTGCCCTGTACGCCAGCCGAGTAGACCTGTGCCAGGTGGGGGACGAGACCGTCATCCCACAAGAAGGCGACTTCTACGGTGGGTGGATCACACGCAATATCGAAGGCCCATTCAAGGGCGCACCTGGTACGCGAGGTTGGTAGAACTCGGGCACATATCGGATGGTGAATCTTCATGGATTCGGAGGGTATGTTAAATTTCGTGGAAGAAATTTTTGACTCAGTGGCAGGATTACCTGTCCATCCCCTTGTCATTCACTTCGCTGTTGTCCTCGTGCCCCTCGCGGCTTTGGGTTTGATTGTCGCGGTGCTGAACACAGCGTTTCGAACCCGTTTCGCCTTCGCTTTTGTCGTCCTACTCGTGGTCATCGTGCCCCTGGCGTTCGTCGCAAGGGCATCTGGTGTTTCGCTCTCTGAACGCGTGGGCATTACCGAACGCCATCAAAGTTTGGGGGAAATTTTCCCGGTGTGGGTCTCGGTTCTGGCCGTTGCCGCGGTTGTCTGGTATCTCATCGCACGCCGAGACGGT
>JAEMRP010000185.1 GCA_016463265.1 Microbacteriaceae bacterium
GTCCAGAGAACGGGAGGCCCGAGATCTGGGTCGACGCGCTGGCGGCGTTGATCGCAAGGGCGTCGTAGAACTCACCCGGTGCGATCGAGAGGACGGTGATGACGATCTGAACCTCGTTGCGTAGGCCGTCGACGAAAGACGGACGCAGCGGGCGGTCGATGAGACGGCAGACGAGGATCGCTTCGGTCGAGGGGCGTCCTTCGCGTCGGAAGAACGAGCCGGGAATCTTGCCCGCGGCGTACGAACGCTCTTCGACGTCTACGGTCAGCGGGAAGAAGTCGAATCCTTCACGCGGTTGCTTGCTCGCGCTGGTCGCGCTAAGAAGCATGGTTTCTTCGTCGAGATATGCAGCTACCGCACCCTGCGCCTGTTGCGCAAGACGGCCCGTCTCGAATCGGATGATGCGCTTGCCGAACTTACCGTTATCGATAACGGCCTCGGCAAACTTGATTTCGGGACCTTCCATTAGGTCTTTCTCCTCTTTATACATGTTTGTTCATCCGCACTCACCCCGTGTGGGCGGGTGCGTTTACTGCTGAGCGAATCGGCTCGCATTTCATGCGCGTGGATGAGACCCTTCGGATCGAATCCCGGCATTGTGCTGGCCACCAGTAGAAATTCACCGACAATTATTCGGTAAACCACCACCGAGGACCAACTTCTGGTCGCCGTGCTCTCTTCAAGGGTAACAGATGGTCGCGATTATGCGGGGAAATAGACGAAACCCCCGCGTGGAGGCGGGGGCTTCGAACTTAGGGGGTCGCGATTAGCGACGGATGCCGAGACGCTCGATGAGCGCACGGTAGCGGGCAATGTCGACGCCAGCGAGGTAACCGAGCAGGCGCTTGCGGCGACCAACAAGCAACAAAAGGCCACGACGCGAGTGGTGGTCGTGCTTGTGCGTCTGGAAGTGCTCGGTGAGGTCTTTGATTCGCTTCGTGAGAATCGCAATCTGAACCTCGGGCGAACCAGTGTCACCGTCGTGCGTTGCGTACTCTTTGATTACTTCGTTCTTGATAGCAAGATCAAGTGGCATGTGTTCAGTCCCTTCGGTTCGCTGCGCGGTGCCGCACCGGGTTGGTGGGGCTCTCTCTATCCGCGGCCGTTACACGGCAACCTCACAACCTTATCAGCGTTTCGTGGAACGTTCTAGCCGAGTAGCGCCCGACCAAATACCGACGGCCTAGCTACCAGAGTTACTGAGCTTTTCGGGCGAGAGCGCCGCATCGACGTCGTCGAACGACATGAGCCCGGCCTGCACGACAAGTTCGCGAATCGGTGTGCCGGTCGCGAGGGCAGTCTTGGCGAGTTTCGCCGCTTCCTCGTATCCGATGACGGGGATGAGTGCGGTGATAACGCCGACGCTGCTCGCGACCATCGCCGCGAGGCGATCGCGGTTGGCGGTGATGCCGTCGATGCAGTTCACCCGCAGCGTGTGGAACGAGTTGGTCATCCACGCGAGCGACTGCAGAATGCTCGAGGCGATGACGGGCTCGAAGGCGTTGAGCTGCAACTGGCCCGCTTCGACCGCAGCGGTGACGGTCGCGTCGGCTCCGATGACGGTGAACGCGACCTGGTTGACGACCTCGGGGATGACGGGGTTGACCTTGCCGGGCATGATGCTCGAGCCAGCTTGGCGGGCGGGTAGGTTGATTTCGCCGAACCCGGCCTGCGGGCCGGACGACAACAGCCGCAGGTCGTTACAGATCTTTGACAGCTTGACCGCCGCGCGCTTGAGCGTGCCTGACAGGGTCATGAAGATTCCGGTGTCGCTCGTCGCTTCGATGAGGTCGGGCGCTGTCACGACGGGAAGTCCG
Source organism: Microbacteriaceae bacterium (assembly GCA_016463265.1). Lineage (GTDB taxonomy): Bacteria > Actinomycetota > Actinomycetes > Actinomycetales > Microbacteriaceae > MWH-TA3. Next base: position 1,818 of record JAEMRP010000185.1, read on the forward strand.
GTGAGTGCGGCGAGGTGTCGGCTCGCGGCCTCGGCATAGCGCGAATCGGCGGTGATTCCGGTGCCGATGGCCGTTGCGCCGAGGTTGGTCTCGCAAAGCCACGGAATGATTTCCGACAGGCGCTCGTGGTCTTCAGACAAGGTGGTTCCGAACGAGTTGAATTCCTGGCCGAGGGTCATCGGGACCGCGTCTTGCATTTGGGTGCGACCAATCTTGACGACGTCGTGGAATTCGGCACCCTTGTTGCGGAACGCCTGAGTCAGCAATGCGTGTTCCTCGAGGAGGCGCTGCAGCCCGAACACCATGGCAATCTTGACCGCAGTTGGGTAGGCGTCGTTCGTCGACTGCGAACGGTTAACGTCGTCGATGGGGTGGTAGTGCTGGTAATCGCCCTTGGTGTGCCCCAG
>JAEMRP010000186.1 GCA_016463265.1 Microbacteriaceae bacterium
CGAGACTTCTCTCATCTTCGCGAAGCGGGGGGATTGGCTGGCTACCCTCAGCGTTCGGAATCGGTTCACGACATCGTCGAATCGAGTCACGCATCGAGCTCACTGTCGTGGGCGGATGGAATCTCCAAGGCCTTCGAGATGACGGGACAGTCAGACCGACACGTCATCGCGGTCATCGGAGATGGTGCGTTGACCGGCGGAATGACCTGGGAGGCTCTCAACAATATCTCCCACGACAACTCACGCCGGCTCATCCTCGTGGTTAATGACAACGGTCGCTCGTACGCGCCGACGATCGGAGGGGTCGCACGATTCTTGACGGATGTGCGCACTCGACCGTCCTATCGAACCCTTCACCGGGTTTCGTGGGCGATCACGAAACGTCTCGGCGGTCCCGCTCGAGCGCTCTATCGCGGAATTCGCGGAGGAGTTCATGGGTTCCTTGCCCGATTCACGAATAATGAGGCGCTGTATTCGAACCTCGATATCAAATACATCGGACCGATCGACGGCCACAACATCCGCGACGTCGAACGCGCGCTCGAACAGGCCAAAGATTATGGAAGTCCCGTCATCGTCCACGTCATTACCGAAAAGGGTCGAGGCTATGAGCCGGCACGACTCAATGAAGCCGACCAGTTCCACGCGATTGGCGCGTTCGACCCGGTAACCGGTGAAGAAAACCGCGGCGGCGGACAGTCGTGGACAACGGTGTTCGCGGATGAACTCGTCGAACTGGCTCGTCGGGACGACACAATCGTTGGAATTACGGCAGCAATGCTACGACCAACCGGCCTCTCGGCAATGGCCGATGTGTTTCCGGACCGGGTTTTTGACGTCGGCATCGCGGAACAGCACGCGACGACGAGCGCTGCCGGCATGGCCTTCGGTGGTCTGCATCCCGTTGTCGCGGTATACGCGACGTTCATGGGTCGAGCGTTTGACCAGGTGTTAATGGATGTTGCGCTCCACAAAGCCGGGGTCACGTTCGTGCTCGATCGATCGGGTGTCACGGGCCCGGATGGCGCGTCTCATCACGGCATGTGGGACCTCGCCATGTTGCAGATTGTTCCGGGAATTCGCATCGCGGCTCCTCGAGACGCATCAACCCTGCGCGAGGAACTCGCCGAATCGATCGGCGTTAAGGACGGGCCCACTGTCGTGCGCTTCCCCAAGGGGAACGTGGTCGAGAGCATCCCCGCGATACGACGAACGGGTGACGGCGTGGACGTGCTCCGCGAGGATCCGACACACGATGTTCTGCTCGTTTCCGTCGGAGCGATGGCAACCTTAGCGCTCGACGTCGCGGAGCGCTTAGCAGCGTCGGGGATTGGATGCACCGTGGTTGATCCGCGCTGGGTGATTCCGGTCGCGGCGTCACTCGTCGATTTCGCCCGCGATCATCGAATTGTCGTGTCCATTGAGGACGGTATTCGCGTCGGAGGAGTCGGAACCCGGATCCGTCAGGAACTTCGTCAGGCTGGTGTCGACACGGGTGTTGATGAACTGGGCCTGCCCGACGAATTTCTCGAGCACGACACGCGTGGGAACATTCTGACAAGAGTCGGACTTACTCCCGACGCCATCGCGGCGAAAATCATCAACCAGCTCGGTGGGTCGGTCGTTCCGAAAGCAAAACCGAAGAAGCGTTAGGCGAAGTCCAACGTCAGGTGGAACAGCCCGCCCGCTGCTCGTTCGCTCGCACCACAGGCGTCCAGGTACGGCGTTATGCCACCAATCGCGGCGGGCCAGCCGGCACCGTTTAACATGCAGAGATCGATGTCGGTAATGTTTGCAACCACGTTCGCATCGAGCATCACCCGAACTTCGCGGGCCAGGGCGTCGACAACGATGTTGTGGATTTCAACGCTCGGGAGGGTCCGAGATTCCTGAATTAGGGCGGCGAGGTCGTCGCCCACCGAATCGGAAGACGGTGTCGCCGTTGCCGCACGCAGTGCGTCCCCAACAAAGAATCGTTTGGTAGCGCTCGCGTACAGAGACTCCAACATCGAGAGTGTGACAGTTCTGCCAATCAGGTCGATCAGGGCGAATGGAGTCATGGGAAGTCGAAGCGGTTCGAGCGCCGCCGAGATGTCGTTTGCGGGCACACCACTCTCGAGCAGTCGGAGCGACTCGCCAAGAAACGTCGACAGGAGTCTGTTGACAACGAATCCCGGCTCGTCAGCAACAATCACCGGGGTCTTTCG
>JAEMRP010000033.1 GCA_016463265.1 Microbacteriaceae bacterium
GCGGTCTTCTTGGCTGCTTCGAGCTTGTCCGCGGGGATTGAATCCATTGTGAACAGCAGTTCGCGGTAGAACGCGAGCTCGCGAATCGACTCGATCGCGTCGGCTAAGGCTCGGTGATTACCAATTTTCTCAGGGGCTGCCTCAACGACGTAGGGGAACCATCGAAACAGTAACTCTTTGATCGTCGACGTGTCGACGTTGCGGTAGTGCACCCAGTCTTCGACGGACGGCATGTATTTCGCCAGGAAACGACGATCCATGTGAATCGTGTTGCCGCCCATCTGTGCGGTTTGACGAACGGGGACGTGCGTCGTGATGTACGCAAGGACTTGTTTTTCCGCCTCGGCTACCGAGACTCCGTCTTTGATGAGGGGCAACAGCCCGCTCTTGTCGTGCATGTTTCGAACGAAACTTCCCATGTTTGCCATGGCGGCGTCGGTCGGCTTGATGACGAGTTGCAACCCATTGTCTTGCGGAACGAGGTTGCCGTCGGTCACAATGACCCCGATTTCAACAATCTCGTCATCGCGCTTGCCGGGCTCAGTAGTGTTGATGTTCAGACCCGTCATTTCGAGGTCGAGCCACACGATGAAGCGCTTGTCGTTGAAATAATCGTTTGCTGCCATTCGTTTAGCCTATCGAAGGGGCCCCCACCGAATTAGGTCAGCTCGAATTGATCGCCGTCGAGTTGCCCCTGTTGACGGTAGAGGTCGAGTTTGGCTCGCGTGTCCTCGATGTCGAGATTGCGCATCGTGAGCTGACCGATGCGGTCGGTAGGGCCAAACGCTTCACTCTCGGTTCGTTCCATCGACAGCTTCTCTGGGTGATAGCTGAAGCCGTCGCCCAACGTGTTGACGATCGTGTAATCGTCCCCGCGACGAAGTCGAAGAGTGACGGAACCGTTGACCGCAGCGGCAACCCACTTGGTCAACGACTCGCGCAACATGAGCGTCTGCGGGTCGAGCCACCGACCTTCGTACAACAGGCGCCCCATGCGGCGACCCTCCGCGGCGTAGGCGGCCATCGTGTCCTCGTTGTGGATGGCGGACAAAAGACGCTCGTAGGCGATGTGCAACAGTGCCATGCCCGGTGCTTCGTAAATTCCGCGGCTCTTGGCCTCGATGATGCGGTTCTCGATCTGGTCGGACATCCCGAGTCCGTGGCGACCACCGATCTCGTTCGCCGCCATGATGACACCGACCGCGTCGCTTGAGAAGTCTTTTCCGTTGATGGCGACGGGACGACCCTGCTGGAAAGTGACTGTGACGTCTTCGGGTTCAATCATTACTGATGAGTCCCAGAATTTCACGCCCATAATCGGTTCAACGGTTTCGTACGAGGAGTCCAGATGTTCGAGGGTTTTCGCCTCGTGCGTCGCCCCGAGCATGTTCGCGTCGGTCGAATAGGCCTTTTCCTGCGAGGCGCGATAGGGCAGGCCGCGGGCCGTCAGCCACTCTGACATCTCGCGACGACCACCGAGTTCGCTGACGAAGTCCGCATCCAGCCAGGGCTTGTAGATGCGCAGGTTGGGGTTCGCGAGAAGCCCATAGCGGTAGAACCGTTCGATGTCGTTTCCCTTGTAGGTGCTGCCGTCTCCCCAAATCTCGACTCCGTCGTCGCGCATCGCGCGAACCAACAGTGTGCCGGTAACAACACGTCCGAGGGGAGTGGTGTTGAAGTACGCCTTACCTCCAGTGCGAATGTGAAAGGCGCCACACGCGATCGCCGCGAGTCCCTCGGAAGCGAGCGACTGGCGGCAGTCGAGGAGTCGTCCGAGCTCAGCGCCATAAACCATGGCACGTTCGGGGATCGAGTCGATGTCGTCCTCGTCGTATTGGCCCAAGTTCGCGGTGTAGGCGAAGGGGATCGCGCCTTTGTGCCGCATCCAGGCGACCGCAACCGCGGTGTCCAGTCCGCCAGAGAACGCGATACCGACCTTTTCTCCGATCGGAAGAGATTTGAGGACTTTTGCCATGTATTCACCCTAGGCACTTCCAGGACTGAAGCGCACATCACAACCGATCACAAAAAAGAATTCGGTACGACTGGCTCGTCCAAAACGGTCGGACGGGCGGCCTTGGTACTTGGCATGCTGATGCGGACCTGTGTTAGCGTCATGCAATGTTCGCACCAAGGTCTGCACCAACGATTGCGGACGTCGCCGAGGTGGCGTCGGTAATGTTGGTGCAACTAGGCGCGTATCGGCTTTGTCGCTCAACCCACTTGCCACCCTCCATCGACGATGAGGTGCTGCCCAGTGACGTAACCACTGGCATCGGACGAGAAGTAGCGATAGGCGCGAGCAACATCCTCGACGGATCCGAGTTCACCCAACGGTATTCGTTCGATAAACGCCGCGCGTTCGAGCGTTGGTGACGTTCCGTTTTCCGATGCGCGGGTTTTGAATAGCTCCGCCATCATTGTTGATTCGATTTGCCCGGGGCACACCGCATTCACCCTGATTCCGTGAGGCGCTAGGTCGGCGGCCATGCTCTGCGAGAGCCCTATGAGCCCAAACTTGCTCGCCGAATAGGCGGCGTTCCCAGCACCGCCACGCACGCCAAAAAGCGAGGATGAAAACACTATGGTGCCACGGCGGTCTGCACGCACCATTTCGGCTGCAAACGCGCGAGCCGTGATGAAGGCCCCTGTGAGATTCACGCGCATCACGGTGTCCCATGTTGTCGAGTCCATTTCGAGGACGGGCTTGAGTGCGAGGATGCCCGCATTGACAACGATGGCATCGCAGACGCCAAATTCCGCGGTGATTCGTGCAGCTGCACTCTCCACGGAAGTCGCGTCGGCCACGTCCATCACGAAAGGGGCGGTGTCGACCCCAAATTCATCGTGAAGTTTCCGCGCAAATGTGGAACACGTCGAGTCATCGATATCGGAGACCACAATTCGGCTCCCCGCGCGGGCGAATTCTCGGCAGATCGCTCGACCGATTAGTCCCGTTGCGCCCGTCACGAGCGCGGTGCGCCCGGTCAACATATATTCATCACTGTGTGGCTTTGTCACCGGTGGCCACCTGGAGGATGCGCGATCGCGTTGGCGATCACTTGATCGTGACCGGGAATAAGTCGGTGACCGTCACGGCGCCCCAGCTCGAGAAGTTTTGACAGAGAGTCGGCAGCATTTCGCTCGTCCTCGGGGGTGTTGCCGGCGCACGAACCGCACGGAACGTTGTCGAGAAAATTTTGGGCCAGGTCCGTGGCATCGCAGCCAAAGACCCACGTCCCGGTTTCGCGAAGGCTCACGGAAAACGACTGGTGACCCGGGGTGTGTCCTGGAGTTGACACCGCAACCACACCCGGCGCAATTTCGGTGTCGCCGTCGAGAATTCGCCATTCGGTAGCGGGATGAGCCCAGTCCTCATCAAAGAATCCTTCGGAAATGCCGACGCGGCCAGATCGGACAAAGTCTAGTTCGGCGCGTTGAATCGCGATGGGAACGCCGGCGTCGCTCAGTGTGGGGATTCCACCCGAGTGGTCAACGTGCATATGACTTATCGCCGCGAGTGCGATGTCGTCGGGCTTCAGCCCAACTGCGGAAAGGGCCGCCGCAAGAGGGTTTCCGTCGAGCACCCAATTCCATGCCGACGGGTCTTCGGGCATGGGTCGAAGATGCCACGGCGCATCGATGTTAGGAGCACCGACCCCACCGGCGACGTACGCATCGCGATTTGGGGTGGAAAGGTGGGCGCTGCGGGACATACCCGTGTCCAGCAACACCCACCCTTCCGTCGTCTCAATGAGGTACCCGAGCAACGGTTCCCAATACAGATGATGTGGTCCACCGGCGAGTGACAAGTTTTTTGACACACGCTCGGCCCCGTATTGGAGGATGAACAGCCGCTCGGCGTGAGACACCGTTTTTACCTCTAGGACTTCACTCGGCTATTTGCAGTGAAAATGAGGTACACCGCACCGGTTACGATCAGACCAGGAATCCACGAAATGTCCGCGCCTTCGAACCACGCGGTCGCAAATCCTTGATATGCCGCGTTGTAGACGAACGGCAGTGACGCGACGATACCAATCGCATAGGCCAGCAATGCTTTGAGGTTAAGGCCAGCGAATGTCCACGATTCCTTGTCCGCAAAGTAGCGTCCCTTGGGCTTGAAGAATGCGTCAACGTCGTAGTTTCCCTTGCGGATCCAGTAGTAGTCGACGAGGTTAATGATTCCCCATGGCACAAAGCCGAGAAGCAGGAATGACAGGAAGGTGCCCACCAGCGCGTTGAAGTCAGCAGTTGCCGCAATGGCAATTGCAAGACCCAGTGCGAAGGTCGGAATGAGCATTCCTACGCGAAGCGCGATCGATGCTTTTGGCGCTTTGAATGTCGAAATTGCGGTGATGAGGTTGAGCATTCCACCGTAGAGATTCATCGCGTTGTTACCCGCGATGGCAATCGCGGTTACGAGCATCAGCGTGACGACAATCCAACCTTCTCCGAACATCTCTTTGATTGCTCCTGCCGTGTCACCTGGTGTGAACTGCACAGCGAGCATGACACCGAGAAGCTGGGTCCACAGCGTGCCGAGGAACGAGCCACCGAAGGTCCACCAGAATGCGTCGGAGGCCTTTGTGTCATACGGGAGGTAACGCGAATAGTCCGACACATACGGAGCGTAGGTGAGGAGGAACGTCGCGATGATTCCGAATGCGGTGAGGAACGGTCCGAGCGCGAATCCTGACATGGACAGATCGAAACCGCCATGAGTAAGAGAAGCCACGGTGACCACAATGACAGCGACCGCGAGTGGCCACTGTGCCCACTTTGCCGCAGTGTGGATCGCCCGATAACCGAGTAATGCCAGCAACAGGCTTACCGCAGACACAAGAATCGGTGCCCACACGATGTCGATGGCCGGTACCGCGGCAGACAAGAACTGTCCGCCGATTACCGCCGTGGTTGAGAAGAATCCAAGATAGAGGCACGCGGCGAGGGCAATCGGAAGTAGTGCTCCGATAAACCCGAATTGTCCACGGCTTTGAATCAGTTGTGGAACACCGAGTTTGGCGCCTTGAATCGAGTGCAACGACATGAACGCCGCGCCCGCGATGTTTCCAAGGATGACGACGACAACGGCCCAGAAGAAACTGTTGCCAACGATGACGGCAAGCGCTCCGAAGAAGGCGTTACCGACATTGAGGTTCGAAGCGAACCAGACGGGGAAAAGATCTCGAGCGGTCCCGTGCCGGTCGGCACGAGAAATCACATCGACGTGATGCACCTCGATTGGCGAGGTGCTTTTTGACTGCGACATTGAAGTCAACCTTTCGCTAGTTGTTTATCGGAAGAAACTCTTATGAAATTAGACACTATTGCGGACGTGTTGCACCCGCACTAGCGGCCCGAAACTCGGACGGTGTGTGTTGCCTGTTGGCGTCGTCGTCGGGTGCGAATCACCCCCTTGTCGGTCGTACCGACAACGTGATCGTAGTTGTCGGGATCGGTAGCTCCTTCGGTATTGATGACGAGAACTGTCGCGTCATCCCGGAGCCCCACGGAGTCGCGCTCGGCCACATCGGTGATGGCGAGGAGTCCGGCCAGTCCGGCGGCACCGGATTCACCGGCAACAATTCCGCAATCAGCCAGAACGCGCATCGCGTCGAATGTCGCATCGTCATCGATGGCGATATACGCGTCGGTTGCGTGGGAAATGATCGGCCATGCGATGAGCGACGGCAAACCGCAATTGAGTCCCGCCATGGTTGATTCGTGCGGTCCTGCGGCGAGAGTGATGGCGTGTGATTCGGCAGACAGCATGAGGCAGTTGGCAGCGGTTGGCTCAACGACGACAAATCGGGGACGGGCGTTGGTGTCGCGGGCCGACCAGTGGGCCATGCCGGCTGCAGCGAACGCGCCTACTCCCGATTGAAGTACCACAACATCAAGGGTTTTTCCCGACAACTGTTGGTCAATTTCGCTGAACATGGTCGAGTATCCGTGAATAACGTTCGTCGGGGTTTCGGTGTACCCCTCCCACGAGGTGTCCGAGATAACGAGGGTGGTTGCAGACGCTTCGCGAGCCGAACGTGCGATGGCATCGTCGTATGTGCCCTCGACCACCTCGACTCGGGCACCTTCTTTTTCAATTCCTCGAATGCGGGACTCAGCGGTGCCCGCTGGAACAAAAATTAGCGAAGGAAGTCGCAGCAGGCGAGCCATTCGGGCTACTCCTCGACCGTGATTTCCGTCAGTGGCCGCGACGAGTCGACGCCCAACGCGCCAGTGTGAACCATGTCGGCGTCGCATTTCACGGGCAATCCACCGAATCGAGAGGGGCGCATCCTCGGTACCCAACCACTCGCGCGCAATCGAGGTCGCCGTCGCCCACGATGCTCCGAGCATTTTGAACGAGGGAAGTCCGAGTCGAACGGACTCGTCTTTGACGAGAACAGTCTTGACCCCCAGCCGTTCGGCGATGGCCGGGCATGAATACAGTGCCGTCACACGGTAGCGGGGCAGCGAGCGGTGAAATGATGCGATTCCGACACGAGGGGAAAGCGGCGCTGACGGGGATGTTCCGCGTGCGTCGGGGAAATAGGTCGTGTGGCTCATCGTCATACCGCCGTATACCCACCGTCGACAACGAACGATTGCCCGGTGATGTAGTTGGCCGCTGGCGTCGTGAGAAACTCAACGATTCCCGCGACGTCGCTGGGGTGTCCCTGCCTTCCCGCTGGAATTCCCGATTCGAGCCGTTCCCGAGACGTGTCCGCGTCGGCTTGGAACGACCAGTAGGGGTCATTGAATGGCGTGTCAATCCAGCCTGGGCACACCGTGTTCACGGTCACGGTCGGGGCAAGTTCGTCTGCTAGCGCGCGGACAAGTCCGATCATTCCGCTTTTAGACGCGTGGTAGGCGGGCATCCCTGCGTGACCGCGGAGTGCGCCCGTTGATGACATGAGAATTACCCGACCGCTCGACGACGCGCGCAAGGCCTTTTCCGCAACCTGGCAGGCAAAAAATGCCCCACGAAGGTTGACAGACATGCTGTGGTCCCACTGTTCCACTGTCCACTCGGCAAGAGGGCGGGATTCAAGTACCGCCGGGCCGTAATACAGAACGTCAAGTTTTCCGTCGGTGAGCGCGAGGAATTCTTCGACTGCGTCGCGGGGACCGTTCGTTGTCGACATGTCGGCGTGGATGAACGCCGCTCGCTCGCCAAGTTCTTTCGCGACGGCTGCCCCAGACGTGTCGATATCGACAATTCCGACCCTGTCACCGCGAGAATATAACACCGTGGCAATGGCCCGGCCGATTCCCGACGCGCCGCCGATGACGAGGGAGACGGTCACGGGCGAACCTCACAACCAATCTGGGATGCGATCGAGGTCGCGATTTCTTCGTCAATCGTTCCCTTTGTTCCCGAAACCCCAATTGCTCCGACCAACTTGCCGCTCACAAAGAGGGGAACACCACCGGCGACGACGGTCGCTCTACCGCCGAGCGTCAGCGCGATTCCCCAATCCGGATTGCCCGGTGTCGATGATTCGGCCCACGCGCTCGTGGGATTCTGAAACGCCACCGCCGTGTAGGCCTTGTCCTGTGCTAGCTGATAGGAGCCGAGTTGAGCCCCGTCGGTTCGATAACTAAGGACGATGTTTCCGCCGGCATCCGCGATCGCGAACGATAGCGCGAGCCCCCTCGTGGCGCATTCACTCCGGAAGAGGGCGAGCGCGGCGACGGCAGACTCGTTATTGATCGAGTCGGTCGGCACCGTTATCGACATCTCTGGACCTATCCGATCCGCGCCATGACGGCACCGACTTCGACGGTGTCGCCGGCCGCAGCGAGGAGCTCCAGAACGGTACCCGCCCCAGGGGACTCGACGGTGGCATCCACCTTGTCGGTTTCGACTGTTGCGAGCGGTTGACCCTCGGTCACCGCGTCACCCACAGCAACGAGCCATTCGGCGACAACCGCGTCCTGCATCGACATTCCCCATTTAGGTAAAACAACGTCCATGTGTGTGCTCCTCTTCGGATCAGTGGTGTATCAGGCCAGAGTCAGGCGGATTGCGGAATCGATATCGGAATCGCTGATGAGCGCCCGCTCTTCGAGCGGGGGAGAGAAGGGAACAGGAACGTTTTCCCATGCCACGCGTTGCGGCGCAGCCTTGAGTAGATCGAAGCCCTTCTCAGAGACGCTCGCCACAATTTCACTCGCGGCCGAACAGGTAAGCCGCGCATTGTCGACAACGACTAGTCGACCGGTGCGCGCAACCGATTCGAGGATGAGGTCCATGTCGAGCGGAACCAGGGTCCGCGGGTCGACAACCTCGACCGAGATTCCTTCCGCCTCCAATTTGTTCGCGACGCGAAGTGCCTTGGGAACAGCGGCGCCAATGGCGACAACTGTGACATCCGTACCGGTCCGTTTGATGTCACCGACACCGAGCGGAATCGAATATGTTTCCTCGGGCACTGGCCCTCGCACACCACCCAAAACGAAGTCCTGCAGGTACACGACGGGATTGTCGTCTCGAATCGCCGATACCATCAATCCCTTGGCGTCGTAGGGGGTCGAGGGCATAACAATCTTGAGACCGGCGACGTTCATGAGCATCGGGTGAGGATTTTCTGAGTGTTGTGC
>JAEMRP010000034.1:0-5172 GCA_016463265.1 Microbacteriaceae bacterium
AGAATGACGTTGTCGCCGAACGCGAATCCCGCGTCGAGCAGGTCAACGACGTCCTTACCCAGACGCTGTGTTGCCAGCTTGGACAGCTCGACGCGGTCGCGGGGCGGTGGCACGTCCGCAATCAGCGCAGTCGCGGCATCAATTCGGAACTTCGGTTTGGTCGTTCGAGCGGGCGCACCGCGGCGCAACCATGCAAGTTCTTTTCGCAGAAGGTTCTGACGGCGTTCCTCGCTCGATGCCGATTGCCGCTGGCGTTCGACGCGCTGCAAAATGTAGGCCGCGTATCCGCCCTCGAACTTGTCGACGATGCCGTCGTGGACCTCCCATGTGTCGGTCGAAATCGCGTCGAGGAACCACCGGTCGTGAGTGACGACCACGAGAGCGCCGGTTCCGGTCGGCCAGCGACGAATGAGGTGCTCGGCAAGCCAGTTGACACCGGACACATCGAGGTGGTTGGTTGGCTCGTCAAGAAGCAGCACATCCCACTCGCCAACGAGAAGGCGGGCGAGGCCGACGCGCCGACGCTGGCCGCCCGAAAGGTCTCCGATTCGGGAGGCGACATCGACGTCACCGAGCAACCCCGAGAGCACATCGCGAATCACCGGAGATGACGCCCATTCGTGCTCGGGGCCTTCCCCAACGACCACGTTCCCGACCGTCTCGTCGTCACCGAAATGATCGTCCTGAGTCAACATGCCGACCTGAGTGCCACCGCGCATCGTGACCCGACCGGAATCCGGGGTCAGCGAACCTCCGATGACAGACATGAGGGTCGACTTACCGTCACCGTTACGCCCGACGACACCGATGCGGTCGCCCGCGTGAATTCCAATCGTGAGGTTGTCCAACACGACCCGGTTCGGGTACTCGTGGGAAACGCTTTCTAATCCGACCAGGTTCACTTCGTTAGTTTAGACAGGTAAATCTTGCGAGAATGGTGGTGTGACCCGCCGCTCCCTCATCGTTCTCACCTTTTCGCTCGCCGCCTTCTGGATTGCTCTCGATCAACTCACGAAACTGTGGGCCGAAACAGCGCTTGTCGGGCAACCGCGGACCCCGATTCTCGGCGGTTGGTTCGGGCTCGTCCTCGTGTACAACCCCGGTGCCGCCTTTGGTTTGGGCACGGGATTCACATGGGTCCTGACCGTTATTGCAGGCATCACCGCCGTCGCGCTCGTCATCGTCGCGCTTCGCACCCAGAATTTGTTGTGGTCGGTCGCGATTGGGTCCATGCTCGGCGGAGCCGTCTCGCACTTCTTCGATCGGCTTCTGCGTGGCGACACAATCGGCTCGGGGAAAATCGTCGACTTCATCGACTACGGCGGATTCTTTGTCGGCAACGTCGCCGACATCGCCCTTGTCGGTGCCGCCATCGGTTCCGTCTTGCTGAGCTTCTTCGGGGTTCCGTTCAGTTCACCCGAGCGCCCAAAGCCGGCGCCGAAACAGTAATCGCGTCTCGACCGTCCGCTGTCAGCGATGCCGCGAGGTGGGCCGCGGAATCCTCGTCGGCGGCGAGTAGCGCAACCGTTGGACCGCTGCCGGACACGATTCCCGCCAGTGCGCCGTGTGTTTCGCCGAATTCGAGCGTTTCACCCAGATTCGGCATGAGTTGAAGCGCCGCGGCCTGCAGGTCGTTTTTCAGATACTCAGCGAGAGCGGCCGCATCGCCTGATCGCAACGCGCTCAACAGTTTCGGGTCGATCGCGGGGTCAACCGCAACGGTTTCGATCTCGATCGAGTGCTCCGCGCGGTGACGGTCGAGTTGACGGAAAACCTCGGGTGTCGATAACCCCACCTCGTTTAACACGAGAACCCAGTGGAACGCAGATTTGGCTAGGACGGGCGAAAGGATATCCCCCCGGCCAACGCCAAGCGCGGTTCCGCCATGCAGGGCGAAGGGGACATCAGCACCGAGGGTCGCCGCGATTTCGGCAAGCTTCTGCATCCCAAGGTTTGTGCCCCACAGCGCATCGACCGCGACCAGCGTTGCCGCGGCATCCGCCGAGCCACCGCCCATTCCGCCGGCGATGGGGACGCGTTTGACGACCTGGATGTCGGCTCCGCCGGTGTATCCGGATGACGCGGCCACGGCTCGGGCCGCACGAATGACGAGATTCGATTCGTCCACCGTGAGGTGACTCGTATCGATCGGGCCCGAGAAACTCGCGGTGAAATTGGCGGATTCCGTTGCGGTTACTTCTTCGAGCAACGAGACGGCCTGGTAGATCGTGGCGACATCGTGGAATCCGTCGTCGCGCAATGGCCCGACACAAAGGCACACGTTAATCTTGCCCGGCGCCGTTGCCGTAACCGAATGCGCACCCATGCCGTTAAACCTAAACCTTGCCAAGGAGGGTGCCGTGCGTCTGTCCCAAGATGACGAATTGGTCGAGCGTGAGCTGCTCGCCGCGCGCACCAGAGTCAATGCCCGCCGCCTCACACAGGTCGGCCGCTGCGGTCGTCGAGCCCGCGAGCGCGGAGAGAGCCTGGCGCAGCGTCTTTCGGCGCTGCCCGAACGCGGCATCGACGATGGCGAAGGTGCGGCGTCGAAGCGGCTCGTCGCCCGGTGTCGCACGCGCCGTCATGCCGACGAGCACCGAGTCAACGTTGGGCTCTGGCCAGAACACGCGGCGGGACACGGTGCCTTCGACATTCCAGTCGCCCCACCACGCCGCTTTGACGCTCGGAACGCCGTAGACCTTTGAGCCGGGATCGGCCGCGATGCGGTGCCCGACCTCGGCCTGAACCATGACGAGGACCCGGCGAATCGTGGGGAACGTCTCGAGCAAGTGTATGAGCACAGGGACGGACACGTTGTAGGGCAGGTTCGCGACGACGGCTGTCGGACCCGCATGCAGTTCGGTGACCGCGAGCGCATCCGCCTGGATGACCGTCAGCATGCCTGCGGCAACCCCATGCGTCTCGGTCGTCGCCGACAATTCCGCGGCAAGCCTCGGGTCGATTTCAATCGCGGTGACGGGGTGCCCCTGCTCGAGTAACCCTAAGGTCAGCGAACCGAGCCCCGGGCCCACCTCGACCACGGCTTCGCCAGGGTCCAGTTTCGCGGCCGTGACAATCTTGCGAACCGTGTTCGCGTCGTGCACAAAGTTCTGTCCCCACTTTTTCGTCGGCGACACGTCGAGCCGCTCGGCGAGGGCGCGAATCTCGGTCGCGCCAAGAAGGGTCACCACGTTCCGTAGACCGTTTCAGTGTTGCGGGCGATATCAGCACCGAGTTCGTCCGCCGTCACGCCGAGGTGTTCCGCCATGAACCGCAGTGTCAGCGGGATGAGGTACGGACCGTTGGGCCGCCCGCGGAACGGCATCGGGGTGAGAAACGGTGCGTCCGTTTCAACCAACACGAGTTCGCGCGGCGCAACGGACAGCGCGGCACGGATCCCCTTGGCATTCCCGAACGTCACGGTTCCCGCGAATGACATGTACCACCCGTGGTCGGCACAGATTCGGGCCAGTTCCTCGTCCCCCGAGAAACAGTGGAAAACGGTTTTCTCCGGAGCGCCGACGCGCAACAGCGTCTCGACGACAGCGTCGTGAGCATCGCGATCGTGTATCTGTAGCGCGAGACCGTTCGCCTTCGCAATGTCGATGTGTGCCTCGAACGAGTGCAGTTGCGGCGCACGGCCTGGCTCGTCCGTGCGATAGAAATCCAAGCCCGTCTCGCCGACGGCACGGACACGCTCGCGCGTCGCCAACTCGGCGATTCCGGCGAGGTGTTCGTCGAGTACCCCGCGCTCGGCTAGTCGCGGCGCTTCGTTCGGGTGAATGGCGACAGCGGCCACGACGCGCGGGTCTCGGTCGGCGAGGTCCGCTCCCCAGCGCGAGGTCTCAAGATCCGTTCCCACCTGCACCACCCCCGCGACTCCGACAGCAACTGCTCGACGCAGGTTTTCCTCGGGCGCGAGCGGGTTCTCGCCGTCCGCGATCTCGAGGTGGGTGTGGTTGTCGTAAACGGGAACCGTCAGCGGTTCGGGTAGCGGCGGGAACTCAAGATCACGCGTGACGTCTCCGTCGGTGTCCTTTCGCGCCCGCAGCGGTTCCGACACGGTTATTCCTCAATGCGGGGGAACAGCGAGTCGAGGCTCGACACGCGGATTCCCGCGGGAGCAATCCCCCACTGACCGGCGCGAGACAAGTGCTGGTCGGTCAAATCGCCGAGAGCTTCGCCGAGCCCGAGCGCGTCCCACAACTTTTGCGTCGCGGTTGGCATGACGGGCGAAAGTCCCACGGCGATTGCGCGCAGCCCTTCGACCGCGGTGTACAACACGGTGTGGAGACGGTCGCGATTCGCGTCGTCCTTCGCGAGAACCCAGGGCTCTTGTTCCGTGATGTACAGGTTCAGTGCGTCGACGATCGTCCACACCGCGTTGATGGCGTCGTGAATCGCGAGGCGATCAATCGCCTTGTTCGCGGTATCAAAAGCGCGCGCCACGGTGTCGACGATGACGGCATCGGCGTCGTTGAGTTCGGTCGGCGCGGGAACAACATCGTCGCAGTACCGGTTGATCATCGCGATGACGCGACTTGCGAGGTTGCCGAACCCGTTCGCCAACTCTGCCTGGTACCGCGCGGCAAGGTCCTCCCACGAGAACGACCCGTCCTGGCCAAAGTTGATGGCGCTCAAGAAGTAATAGCGGAAGGCGTCGGCCCCGAACACGTCGGTGATCTGGTGCGGCGCGATACCGGTCAGTTTCGACTTCGACATCTTTTCGCCGCCGACGAGCAACCAGCCGTGACCGAAGACGCGCTTCGGGGGCTGAAGCCCAGCGGCCATGAGCATCGCGGGCCAGATGACCGCGTGGAATCGGGCGATGTCTTTTCCGACGATGTGAATCGCGGGCCAGCGCTGGGAGAATTCGTCGTCGTTCGAACCCCACCCCGTTGCCGAGATGTAGTTGAGTAGGGCATCGAACCAGACGTACACGACGTGGCTGTCATCCCACGGAATCTTGACACCCCAGTCGAAGGTCGCGCGAGAGATGGAAAGGTCGTCGAGTCCGCGCTTGACAAACGAGATGATTTCGTTGCGAACGCTCTCGGGCTGAATAAAGTCGGGTTGCGATTCGTACAGGTCGAGAAGCCTCTGCTGGAAGTCGCTCATGCGAAAGAAATAGTTCGATTCCTTGAGCGTTTCGATGGGACGCGTGTGAATCGC
>JAEMRP010000034.1:5272-8601 GCA_016463265.1 Microbacteriaceae bacterium
TTCGCGGTCGACGTACGCAGAATCTTTTGACCGTGTTCGTCGGTGCCGGTCAGAAGCCAGGCGTTCTTGCCGTTCTGACGGTTCCAGCGAGCGAGGACATCAGCGGCCACCTCGGTGTACGCGTGACCGATGTGCGGAACATCGTTGACGTAAAAAATCGGGGTGGTGATGAAGTAGTTTTCGGCGCTCGACATATTCCGTCCAGTTTACGCGTCGCGCGAACGCGCCAGCGCGGCCGAATACAAGTCGCGGCCAGGGATGCCCGTCGCGTCAGCAACCGCGCGGCTTGCCTCCTTGAGCCTCTCGCCCGACGCGACACGGGCAACGACATCGGTGACCGCGTCCTCGAGCGACATCGGCACGACCTCGGCGCCGGCGACAAGGAACACGATTTCGCCGCGGTTCTCGCCCGCGAATCGTTCCGCGAGTTCGGCGAGTGTCCCCCGCACAATTTCTTCGAACATCTTCGACAGTTCTCGAACGACGGTCGCAAGCCGATCCGGCCCAAACGCGTCGCGCGCGGCCACGAGCGTGTCGGCCAGCCGGTGAGGCGATTCGTAAAAGATGAGCGTGCGCGGCTCGCGAGCGAGTCCCGCGAAATACTTGGCGTGGCCTTTTCGAGGCACAAACCCTTCGAACGCAAAACGGTCGGTCGGTAATCCCGAGGCGGCGAGCGCCGCAATCGCCGCCGACGGCCCGGGAATCACGCTGACGGTGACGCCCAGTTCGTGGGCGGTTCGGACGACCACATAACCCGGGTCACTGATTCCCGGCATCCCGGCATCGCTGACCATGACGACATCGCCATCCTGCGCAAGCCGAACGATGTCGGCGGCTTTCGCGACTTCGTTGTGCTCGTGGAGTGCGATCAGGTTCGCGTTCGTCGTCAAACCGAGAGCCTTCAGCAGGTGTTTCGTGGTTCGGGTGTCCTCCGCCACGATGATGCTCGCGTTGACAAGCACCTCGCGCAATCGGGGTGACGCATCACCGAGATTGCCGATGGGGGTCGCCGCGAGAATGAGCACACGCCCATTCTCGCGTACCGTGTTGCCTATGGGTGTCTCCGTCCGCCTCCTCGAGGTTCGCACTCGCATTGGGGCGCTGTCGCCGCGACTGCAGACCGCCGTTCTGTATGGTCCGGTTCTGGTGCTCGCGTCGCTCATCCGTCTCGTCAATCTGCAGAGCCCCACGGTGCTCGTGTTCGACGAGGTCTATTACGTTCGGGACGCGTGGACTCTGTGGAACCTGGGCTACGAGGCCGAATGGGTCCCAGATAGCGACTTTGCGGGCGGCGACGTCAACGGTTTCACGAGCGTCGGTGACTTCGTGGCGCACCCGCCGCTCGGCAAGTGGATAATCGGCTTTGGGATGGCGTTTTTCGGGCCCGAGAACCCGTTCGGGTGGCGCATCGCGACCGCGATTGCAGGAATAGTCGTTGTCCTGCTCATCATGGTGATTGCTCGTCGTATGTTCCACTCGATCACCGCCGCTGCCGTCGCGGGTTTGCTCGTCGCCATCGACGGTATAGCGATAACGATGAGCCGCACCGCACTTCTCGATGGAATCCTCGCGATGTTCATCCTCGCCGCGTTCCTCGCTTTGATTCGACACCTTGACACCCCGGGATGGGGCGGGTGGTTGTTGCTCGGCGGAGTCCTACTTGGTGCAGCCACCGCCGTGAAGTGGAGCGGACTCTTCGCGATCGCCGCGTTCGGGTTGTGGGTTGTTGCCGTCGAAACGCTCAGGGTTCGCACAACCCACGGCGGCGCGCGGTTCGTTTGGCGTTCGGCTCTCGCGGCACTTCGTTCGTTCGCCCTGTTCGTTCCCGTCGCGCTCGTCGTGTATGTCTCGTCCTGGGCGGGCTGGATCCTGTCGGCCGGCGGATATTCGCGCTCGTGGGCGGCCGACGCGGGTGGCGGCGACGGACCATTCGGAATAGCCCAGGCATTGTGGAAATACCACCGCGATATCTACGTTTACAACATCGGTTTGCATTCACCGCACAGCTACCAAGCAGATCCGTTCGGTTGGCTTGCAATGATTCGACCGACAGCGTTTTATTACGCACCGGCCGGGACCGACGGACTTGTCCACTACGTCACGAGCGTCGCCAACCCCGTCGTCTGGTGGGCTGGTGCAATCGCGATTGTTGCCCTCGTCGTCATGGTCATCCGCAAATCGACGTGGCAGAACGTGGCCATTCTTGTCGGCGTCGTTGCGACCTACGTTCCGTGGCTCTTCTTCTCACAGCGCACGGTTTTTCAGTTCTACACCGTGACTCTCGAGCCGTTCCTCGTGCTCGCGCTCGTCGCCGTCCTCGTGTGGCTATGGAATCAGCACCTTCGCCGGTTAGTTGTGAACTACCTGGTAACCGCCGTCGTCGTCGCGGTGTTCTTCCTGCCGGTGTGGATGGGGCTTCCGATCCCTGAGTGGTTCGCGGTCATTCACTACTGGTTCCCGAGTTGGATTTAGTTAGGCTATATTGTCTAGTGAGTTGATAGACTTTTTAGAGCCCGCCCGACAATCAGGAGCCCCGACATGATCGATCTCGCACTCGCCGCCGAAGCGGCACCCGCCCTCACCGGCATCGATTTCGGCTACACCCTGGCCGGAATCGTGACCGGCCTCGTCGTCGGAATAACGGGCGTGGGAGGTGGGGCTGTCATGACCCCGATTCTCATCTTGCTATTGGGCGTTGCGCCCGCCACGGCCGTCGCGACCGACCTGTGGTTTGCGGCCATCACCAAACTCTTCGGCGCAGGGATTCACGGGGTCGGCGGAAACATCGACTGGCAGGTCGTGCGCCGATTGTGGATGGGGTCAATCCCCGTCGCCATTGTCGTGGCAATCCTCGTGGCGCTCAACGCAAAGCCCGAAAAGGTGTCGTGGTTGACCACCGCCATCGGCGTCGTCGTTCTTGTTACCGCAATCGGGATGTTCTTGGCTCCCGTTCTCATCAAGGCCGCTCAAGCGAACCGCACCGAAACCCCCGCGAAGTTCCGCAACTTCCAAGCGCCGGCGACCATCGCCTCCGGTGGGGTTGTCGGCGGGCTTGTCGCCCTCACCTCGGTCGGGGCTGGCGCACTCGGGTCCGTTGCGATGACCGCCCTCTACCCTTACCGCATGACCCCACACCGCCTCGTGGCCACCGACATCGCGCATGCCATCCCGCTCGCGGTTGTTGCCGGAACCGGCTACATCGTCACTGGCTTGATCGCGGGCATCGGAATCGTCGTCGACCCGTGGATGCTCGCCAGCATGCTGCTCGGTTCCATCCCGACCATCATCATCGGGTCGTTCGTCGCTCGAAAGGTTCGCCCCCGCGGAAT
>JAEMRP010000187.1 GCA_016463265.1 Microbacteriaceae bacterium
GGGTTGGTCCGCAGCAATCGGTGACACCCCGCGCTCGCGCCGCTCGTGACTGGGCCGGGCACGACTCCGATCGGGCGATCTAGGTCGCGCGCGCGGGTCGCCGTGTTGAGTGATCCGCTGCGGTAGCCCGCCTCGATGACTACCGTCACGCCCGCCATCGCGGCAATCAACCTGTTTCGTTGCAAGAACCGCCAGCGAGTCGGCGCGCCACCCGGACTCACCTCGCTAATGACGACACCGCTCGCGATGATTCGTCGCAGAAGTTCGTCGTGCCCGGCCGGATACAACTGGTCGATCCCGCCGGCGAGGACCGCGACCGTCGAGCCGCCACACGCGAGCGTCGCTCGATGGGCCATCCCGTCGATTCCGTAGGCGCCACCCGACACGACGGTGAATCCCCGCGAGGTGAGCCCCGCGGCGAAATCCATCGCAACGTGTTCGCCGTAGCCCGTCGACGCCCGCGCGCCGACGATGGCGACGGAACTCGACGGCTGGGGCAATGCCCCGATATCACCGCGGCACCACAGGACACGCGGCCCGTGATCACCGAGGTCGGCGAGACCCGCCGGCCATACCGAGTCGGTGGGGCGGACGACCTTTGCGCCGACCGACACCGCGGTCGATAACGAGCGAAAGAGTGCCGGTGCGTCCATGCGCGGTTCCCATCGGGCGAGCGCTTCGGCGACGTCCGTGCCCGACAGGGCATCACCCACCAGGGTTGACGCGGCGGGCCGGTTGAGGATTCGAGCGAGCGAATCCGTCGCACCCCATCGCCGAATGAGCGCCCCAGCGACGCGATCCCCCGGTTCGGTCAGAAATCCCCACGCGACGTCGGCGAACGCATCGCGCCGGTCAGCCTCATTGCCGTCGGGTCGCAACGGCACCATCGCGCGATCGATGTCGGTGTCCGAGAGATTCCAGGTCGTTGTCATACGGGTACTCCTTGTCGTAGGTATAGCGCACGACCGATGTGGTCGGCGGTTGGTGTGGAAACGGCATCGCAATCGGCCAAGGTCCACGCGATGCGCAGAACTCGGTCGTAGCCGCGCATCGTCACGGCACCACGGTCAAGCGCGCCATCAAGCGCGCGAACGACCACGGGAGCGAGGCGAAATTTTCCCGACCGAAGTTCCGTCGCGTCAGGACGGTCCTGCCCCCAGCGATCGTTGGAAATCGCCCGTGCCGCGGTCACCCGCTCGCGCGCACGAGCGGTCGTCATCCGCGGCGACGTGTTGTCGAATAGATGTGCCCGTGACACCCGAGAAACCGGAACATGAATGTCGATTCGGTCGAGGATCGGGCCGGACAATCGCGCCAGGTATCGTCGTCGTCGATCGGGCGTGCACACGCACGTCGAGTCGGCAACTCCGGCTTTCCCGCACGGACACGGGTTCGCCGCAAGCACAAGTTGAACGCGCGCCGGGAATCGTGCGCTGTGATTCGCGCGATGGATCACGATGTCGCCCGACTCGAGCGGCTGCCGCAATGCATCGAGTACCGTCGTGGTGAACTCTGGTGCCTCGTCCAGAAAGAGCACCCCGCGACTCGCTCGTGACAGCGCACCGGGGCGAATCACTCCCGACCCGCCGCCCACGATTGCTACCGCCGTTGCCGTGTGGTGCGGTGCGATGAACGGCGGGCGCGTCACCAACTTTCGTGTTTGGGCGACTCGCGCTAGGGACGCGATGCTCGTGACCTCGAGTGCGTCGTGGGTGTCGAGGTCGGGCAAAAGGTCGACGAGTCGTTCTGCGAGCATCGTCTTCCCCGCGCCGGGCGGCCCGAGCAGAAACATGTGGTGTCCCCCCGCCGCGGCGGTGACGAGCGCGTCGACGACGTCGGGTTGCCCGACGATGTCTGACAGGTCTCGTGACGATGGAATCGGTTCAGGCTCAGTAGGGGGTTGGATCGCATCAACGTCGGGAACCACAATGTCGGTGCCGTGCTCACGCAGGGCGTGGGCGAGACTTGCCACCGCGATGACCTCGATGCCCGGAACGAGTTCCGCCTCGGTGCGATTTCCCGCGGGGACCATGATGCGCCTAGCCCCCGCATCGCGCGCGGCGACAACAGCCGGTAAAACTCCGGCGACCGGTCGGACCCGTCCGTCGAGAGCGAGTTCGCCGATGTGAACGCACGCGGCGACAGATTCAGCGGGAACGTCTCGTGTCCCCGCCAGAAT
>JAEMRP010000188.1 GCA_016463265.1 Microbacteriaceae bacterium
CGTCTAGCCACCGCACGTGCACTCGGGTTCGGACCCACACGATTTCTGCGCTAAACTGAAGTCAACGCCCGCCGCGAATCCGCGACGTTCAGGGCAAACTCTTCACCCTCGCAGTTCAGGGCTTCGGCCGCTTCGATGGAGTTGTGCAATCAAGGAGAACAATGGCCCAGACCGGCCGCAGCAAGACGAACACTCGTTCGAAACGTCGTCGTCCCCTCGACGAAGAGGGCATCATTCCTATTCTCGCCCGTGCCGTGCGCGAGGTCGAGAACGCTGTCAACCGGGACGGCAAGGTGAATGCGTCGAACCGCACCAAGTTCCACGCGGCGGGCCTGCTCATTCGTGAAGAGAAGCAGCGCATCGACGAGGACAAAAAGATTCCGCAGAAGGAACGCGAAGACATCAACAAGCGACTCGACGGCCTCGCAATGATCATGGTGAAGGCTCTCGCGCGCGACCAGTCGCTCGGAGCCCTGCTCGACCCGAACGCTCCCGTGTCGCAGGCGACCCAAAAACTCAAGCGCGACATGCTTCTCGCGTCCGGTGCCGAGCTCGATATCGATGACATTCTCATCGTCGACGATTCGCCCGCCGCGTCCTTGGAGGATTCGAGCAAGTCGGTTCTGCCGCAAAGCGTCCGTCGCGCCGAACTTGCGAACCCGTTCCTTCCGCCCGTCTATGCGCCGAACCCGCGCGTAACCGGGCGACTTCAAAACTGGGAACTCATCGAACCGCTGTTCCGCGCTTTCGAGCAGGGCGGTCAGGCCGCCAGTATGGATTTGCCCGAAGCGAAGTCGCTCGAAACCCCAGGCGATCTCGACCTCATGCGTCACCAGGCGCGCTTTGTCGAATCGGCCAAGGCCGGACACCGTTCCTACCTGCTCGCCGACGAGCCCGGCCTGGGCAAGACCGCACAGGCGCTTCTCGCCGCCGAGGCGACGGGTTCTTTCCCGCTGCTCGTCGTCGTGCCCAACGTCGTCAAGCGCAACTGGGAGCGCGAAGTCGAGCGCTGGATTCCGCATCGTGCCGCGTCGGTCATTCACGGTGACGGAGACGACCTCGACGCCTTCTCTGACGTCATCATTATTAACTACGACATTCTCGATCGCCACGCGGGTTGGGCGAGCCGTTTTGGTTTCGCCGGCATGGTCGTCGATGAAGCGCACTTCATCAAGAACCGCGAGTCTCAGCGGTCGATGAACGTTCAGCGCATCGCGACCGCAATTCGCGGTCGTCACGGAAACCCGCTCATGATCGCTCTGACGGGAACGCCACTCATCAACGAGGTCGAAGACTTCCGCATGATCTGGAAGTACCTCGGCTGGATCGACGACGACAAGCCGACCACGGCGCTCATGGCGTCGCTCGAGGGGCTCGAGATGACTCCGGCGGACTCCGGTTTCTTCCCCGAGGCGCGCCAGTGCGTCATCGACATGGGCATCGTTCGCCGTCGCAAGGCCGACGTCGCCAAGGACATCCCCGCGCGTCGCGTCGCCGACATTCCGGTCGAACTCGACGACGAAATCGGCCGTTCGATTCGCGATTCCGAGATAGCGCTGATGAAGCGCTTGCTCGAACGCTACGACCGCATCATCGCGGGTCGCGGCGACCGTCCGTCCGGAATCGACGAGGACATCGTTCGTCTCGTCGCAAATTCCGAGGTCGAGGAATCCAAGAATTCAACCGCGCAAGACAACGTTTTTGCCATGGTGCGCCGCATCGGTCAGGCCAAAGCGACTCTCGCGGCCGACTACACCGTGCACCTCGCGAACAGCGTCGGCAAGGTCGTGTTCTTTGCCAAGCACATCGACGTCATGGACGCCGCCGAAGGGCACTTTGCCAAAGCCGGCTTCAAGACGACGTCGATTCGCGGCAACCAATCAGCCGACGCTCGAACCAAAGCGATCGACGACTTCATGAACGACCCCGATGTCAAGGTGATCGTGTGTTCGCTCACCGCGGCGGGCGTGGGAATCAACCTGCAGGTTGCGTCCAACGTCGTTCTCGCGGAATTGTCGTGGACGAGCGCCGAGCAGACGCAAGCCATCGACCGCGTTCACCGCATCGGTCAGGAATTGCCGGTCACCGCGTGGCGCATCATTGCCGCACAGACGATTGACTCGCGAATCGCCGACCTCATCGATTCCAAGGCGGGCATCGCGGCTCG
>JAEMRP010000189.1 GCA_016463265.1 Microbacteriaceae bacterium
GGTCGTAGAGAGGCACGCCAAACTCTTTGCAGTTTGATGCAAGCGCGTCCATCTGCTGCTTGGAAATCTCATCGGTTACCGGCAGATTTCGCGCCCAAGTGGGGACGTTGTGATCCATCGTGGCAACGGTGAGATCGGGTCGCCGTACCTTGCGCCCGGTCAACCTGAGACCTTCAAATGCCTGGGGTGAGGTGACCTCATGAACGAGATGAAGGTCTATGTAGAGGAGCGCCGGCTCACCCGCTGCCTCACGGACCAAGTGGGTTTCCCAGATTTTCTCAAACAGGGTCTTTGGGGTCGTCATGATCGTCGCATCTTCTCGCTTATCACTAGAGGCGTGGGTCAGGCGTGCGCCGGTGCTGCCTCTGGTTCATTCATGCTGATGGGCGTGGAGGGCGAGGCACGACGCCCGCGGCCAGCTGCACGGTCATGCTGCGCCGCAACAACCTTGTTTATCGCGTTCACGTATGCCCGGGCGGACGCGACGATGATATCCGTGCTCGCGCCGCGCCCTACAAAGGTGCCTTCATCGGGCGACTCAACCTTGATTGAAACCTCGCCAACCGCGTCCGTCCCCGCGGTTGCGGAGTGCACGGTGAACTCAACCAGTTTCACCGGCAGCTTGACGAGACGTTCGATCGCATTACAAGCGGCCTCAACAGGTCCGCTTCCCGTCGCTGCATCCTGCACAAGCTCTCCGCTAGGAAGCATGAGGGAGATGGTGGCCGTTGGGATTGACGGTTCGCCGCAACTCACCTGAACGCGCTCGAGCCGGTACGTTTCCGGCGCCACCAGGACCTGATCGGCAACGACTGCCTCAACGTCCCCGTCCGTGACATCCTTCTTCTTGTCGGCGATCTCCTTGAATGCCTTGAACGCACGCATGAACTCGTCGTCGCTCAGGGTGTACCCGAGCGCCTTCAGTCGGTCACGGAATGCGTTTCGCCCGGAATGCTTGGAGATCACGATACGAGAGTCCGTGCGACCGATACTGTCCGGAGTCATGATCTCGTAGGTGATGCGATCCTTCAGCATGCCATCCTGATGCAGTCCGGATGCGTGGGCGAATGCGTTTCCGCCGACGACAGACTTGTTCAGCTGCACTGGGAAGCCCATGTATGAGGCAACCATGCGGCTCGTCCGCCAGATCTGGTCCGTCTTGACACCCGTCTCGCAGTCAAAGAAGTCGGCGCGGGTCTTCAAACCCATCACGATTTCCTCAAGCGCTGCGTTCCCAGCGCGCTCACCAACACCGTTGATGGTGCATTCGACCCACTCCGCACCCTCCTTGACTGCGGCAAGCGAAAGGGCGGTTGCGAGACCGAGGTCGTTATGGCAGTGAACGGACACCGCTGCGTTGCCAATGTTCGGGACCCGGTTCATGACATAGCGAACGAGGTCGGCGAACTCCGCCGGTTGCATGTACCCGACACTGTCCGGAATGTTGATCACTGTCGCGCCGGCTGCGATTGTCGCTTCGAAAACACGGCAAAGATAGTCGCGGTCGGACCGGGCCGCATCCATCGCAGAGAACTCGACTTCAGGAAGGAACGACCGCCCCAGCTTGACCGCAGCCACAGCCATTTCAAGAGCTTGGTCCCTCGAAATCCTGAGTTGGTAGTTCAGATGAATGTCACTCGTCGACAGAACGGTGTGAAGCCGGGGTGCCACAGCTTTCATGAGCGCGCGCGCAGTTGTCTCGATGTTCGGGAGCTTCGCATCAGAAAGCGCCGCGACTTGACAGTCGCGCACGATCTCACACACGGTTTCGACGGCGCGGAAGTCGCCGGGCGATGTGGCCGGAAACCCGGCCTCAATGCAGTCGACACCGAGGCGTTCTAGCTGTCTGGCAATCTCAATCTTCTCGTCGAAGGTAAGTGCGCCGCCGGCAGCTTGTTCGCCGTCGCGGAGGGTGGTGTCAAAAATCCGAATGCGGCGCATGATGTCGCTCCCTGGAGAAAATCCTGACCTGTCCGCCCGGCGGCGACTGAGGTTTCCGAATTGGATCTCTCAGGTCCGCCTGGCGAAGGGTCTCGCGTCGAGTGTTATTTGGAGTTCAACCAGCTCATCTTGGAGCGGAGTTCGCGACCGACCGTCTCAATCGGGTGCTCTGCCTCATGACGTCGCGTGGCAAGGAATGATGGCCGCC
>JAEMRP010000190.1 GCA_016463265.1 Microbacteriaceae bacterium
CGCCAGCCGAAAACCCGCGCGTCGCTGTCGTCGTCGTCATCGAAAACGGTGGGGGCGTCGGTCAATCCGCCAGTGGAAACTCCCTCGTCGCGCCCATCGCCCGAAAAATTATGGAGGCGGTGTTGGCTCAATGAGACCTCAAATTGGACACGTCTTCGGTGGAAGATACGAATTGAAGGCCCGCCTCGCTATCGGAGGAATGGGTGAGGTCTGGCAAGCGATAGACAAGGTCATTGAACGCCAAGTCGCGATCAAAATTCTCAAGGAAGAATACCTGGGCGACAAAGCGTTCCGGGAGCGGTTTCGAGCGGAGGCCCGCCACGCTGCGCTGGTCAATCACGAGGGAATCGCGAGCGTTTACGATTTTGGTGAAGAAGAGGGAAGCGCGTACCTCGTCATGGAACTCGTGCCCGGTGAAGCGTTGTCAACGATTATCGAACGAGAACGGTTCCTGTCCGCGGAGCGAGTTCTCGACATCGTCGCCCAAACTGCATCGGCTCTTCACGCTGCGCACCAGGCCGGGCTGGTTCACCGGGATGTGAAACCCGGAAATCTGTTGATCACCCCCGATGGACGGGTCAAAATCACCGATTTTGGCATTGCGCGGGCCGTTGATCAGGTCCCCTTGACGGCGACCGGACAGGTGATGGGTACGGTTCAGTATTTGTCGCCGGAGCAGGCGTCGGGAAAATCCGCGACCGCCCTCACCGACATCTACTCGCTCGGGATTGTGGCTTATGAGGCACTGGCTGGCAAGCGGCCGTTTACCGGCGAATCCCAGGTTGCGATTGCGATGGCACACATCAAAACCCCGCCGCCGCCACTGCCCGAAACTATTCCGCTGGCCGTCCGAAATCTGATTCTTGCGTGTCTCGCCAAAAAGCCAGAACGCCGACCGACGTCGGCACGCCAACTCGCGCGTGCCGCTATTGCGATCACGAGAGGTCGCGTGGGTGAAGCGTTAGCGCTCGTTCCCGCTGTCGACGATGAACCGCACGACATGACGGAAGACACCTCAACGCGCATCTTGCCCATGTCTGTTTCGACGAGCGACACTGCTTCTCCCCGGCGATTCGCGCGCTCACCCCGAACGTGGCCCCTTGTCGGCCTCGTCGTCGCACTTGCGGTCCTCTTGATTGGAATAGTTGCTGCTCTGGTCTTCCGACCAACAGAGACCGCGCCGATCCCGAGTCCGTCGCCAACAGGCTCGTCAGCCCCAACTCCTACCCCGACTCCTACCCCGACCGACCCATTATCCGGAAACGTGGTCATCGCCGAGGATGAATTCATCGGCCTGACAATCAACCAAGTGAAAGAGAAGCTCGACAGTATGGGTCTTCGACTCGACGCCGTGACCGGTAACATCGCGACGTCTCTCGATCTGGTCGGAACGGCCTACCGAGTCAATCCTGAAGGAAGTGTCCCGCCGAACACGCTCATCGCGGTCTACTTTTTCGATACGATCCCGACGCCAACGTCTCCGGGGGCCCTGACCGTGAGCGCGGGTCCGTACACCGCGGGATCAACGATCACTATCTCTTGGCCAGCGTATAGCGAATGTCCTGCGGATTTTGACGTCGATTCCTATGAATTCACTGTCAACGGTGGTTTATTCGCGAACGTCAGCACCTTCGGGCCACAGACCACTGCGGCCGATCTCGTCATTGACGACAACACCACCGAAATTCGCGTGTCGTATATCGTCCGCTGTGGAAACCTCGCGTCAAATCCGTCTGAGGATCTGGTGGTCCCCGTTGAGTGACAATTCACAATCCCGAGCAATCGGATTGGATTCCATTCTGAATTCCGGGTTCCTCTTCGGGAATCGCTATCGTCCCGAGGCATTGATTGGGCGCGGCGGAATGGCCAACGTTTACGTCGGTACCGACACACGATTAAGGCGACGAGTCGCGATAAAGACGCTGCGGCCCGAGGTCGCAGTCGATACAGAGTCTCGAAAACGATTCCAGCGCGAAGCTCACTCGGTGAGTGCAATGGGACATCCGAACATTGTTCGTGTGTATGACGCAGGCGAGCAGATAATCCCCGATGTGTCTGCGGAAACTCCCATTCCATATATCGTCATGGAGTACATCGATGGCAAAATCCTTCGACGACTCATGGATGCGGGTGCGTTCGA
>JAEMRP010000191.1 GCA_016463265.1 Microbacteriaceae bacterium
GGTGCGCGACGCACATTTATCCAGCAAAACGCCAAGGATGTTCGATTCCTCGACATCTAGGAATCGACTGATAAGGACACCGCGACATGACCGACGAGCCAAAAGAACGTATCGAACCAGTCGATCTCCAGATGGAGATGCAGCGTTCGTATCTTGATTATGCGATGAGCGTTATTGTCGGACGAGCGTTGCCTGACGTCCGCGACGGTCTCAAACCGGTCCACCGACGAGTGATCTACGCGATGTTCGACGGTGGCTACCGACCGGACAAGTCGTTTTCGAAGTGCTCCCGTGTTGTTGGTGATGTCATGGGCCAATTCCACCCCCACGGAGACACGGCAATTTATGATGCGTTGGTTCGGCTTGTTCAACCGTGGAGCCTCCGATATCCACTCGCATCGGGACAAGGTAACTTTGGCTCTCCCGGAAACGATGGCGCGGCCGCACCTCGATACACCGAGACTCGAATGGCGCAGCTCGCGATGGAAATGGTTCGTGATATCGACGAGAACACTGTTGATTTTCAGGACAACTATGATGGGCAGACCAAAGAACCCTCGGTTCTACCGAGCCGTTTCCCCAACCTGCTGGTCAATGGATCGGTCGGTATCGCAGTGGGTATGGCGACCAACATTCCGCCGCACAACCTTCGCGAAGTCAGTGAGGCTGCGCTCTGGCACCTCGCCAATCCCACCGCATCACGCGACGAACTGATCGACGCGATTCTTCAACGGGTTAAGGGACCGGACTTTCCGACCGGTGCGTTAATTGTTGGGACCACGGGAATCGATGAGGCTTACCGAACCGGGCACGGATCGATCACCATGCGCGCAGTCGTCGAAACTGAAGAAATCCACGGTCGCACCTGTCTGGTAATCACCGAACTCCCGTATCAGGTCAACCCTGACAATCTGGCGATGAAGATCGCCGACCTCGTCAAGGAGAACAAACTCCAGGGAATCGCGGAACTGATCGACGCGATTCTTCAACGGGTTAAGGGACCGGACTTTCCGACCGGTGCGTTAATTGTTGGGACCACGGGAATCGATGAGGCTTACCGAACCGGGCACGGATCGATCACCATGCGCGCAGTCGTCGAAACTGAAGAAATCCACGGTCGCACCTGTCTGGTAATCACCGAACTCCCGTATCAGGTCAACCCTGACAATCTGGCGATGAAGATCGCCGACCTCGTCAAGGAGAACAAACTCCAGGGAATCGCGGATATTCGCGACGAATCGAGCGGTCGCACCGGTCAACGACTCGTTATCGTCCTCAAGCGCGATGCCGTAGCCAAGGTCGTGCTGAACAATCTTTACCGGCAGACCCAATTGCAAGACAACTTCGGCGCGAACATGCTCGCGATCGTGGACGGAGTTCCTCGAACCCTCCCCATCGACCAATTCATCACGTATTGGGTCGAACACCAAGTCAGTGTCATTGTGCGCCGCACCCAGTTCCGTCTTGATAAGGCCGAGGCAGACGCTCACATTTTGCGCGGTTACCTGAAGGCCCTCGACGCTCTCGATGCGGTCATCGCGTTGATCCGCAAATCGCCCACAGTGGATGAAGCAAAAGAAGGGCTGATTAAACTACTTGCGCTGGACGAAATCCAGGCGATGGCTATCCTCAACCTCCAACTTCGACGACTTGCCGCGCTCGAGCGCCAGAAGATCATGGATCAGGCTGCGGAAATTGAATTGCAGATTGCAGATTTCACGCGAATCCTCGCGGACGAAGAGGTTCAGCGCGGAATTATAAGCTCTGAACTGACCCAAATTGTCGAGAAATATGGCGATGACCGGCGCACGGCGATTGTTCCGAGCGAGGGCGACTTGCGTAACGAAGACCTCATCCCGGAAGAAGAAATTGTCGTCACGGTTACTCGTGATGGCTACGTCAAGCGCACTCGAAGTGACAACTATCGCTCTCAAAACCGCGGCGGCAAGGGAATCAAGGGCGCGAAACTGCGTGCCGACGACGTCGTACAACACTTCCTCGTCACGACCACACACCACTGGCTCTTGTTCTTCACGGACAAGGGCCGCGTGTATCGCGCGAAAGGATTCGAGGTCACCGAGGCCGCGCGTGACGCTAAAGGTCAGCACATCGCCAACCTGCTCGCGCTCTTGCCCGG
>JAEMRP010000192.1 GCA_016463265.1 Microbacteriaceae bacterium
GTTTCCATCGAGATACCATCGAGGCTCGCGGTTGGTTCGTCCAACACCAGTAGGTCGGGACGCGAGGCCATCGCCGTTGCGATAGCAACGCGCTGTTTCTCACCGCCCGATAAGTGTCCGGTCGACGACTCAATTGGGTTCGTTACCCCCGCGGACTCCAACGCCTCGCGCATGCGGCCTTCCACCTCAGCGGGATCCGACACGGCGGTCTCGGCGACAAACGCCACTTCATCGCGGATCGTGGGGAAGAGAATTTGTTCGTCCGGTTCTTGACCGACGTACGCCACCGATTTTGCTCGGTTCGTCCGAGTTCCGTACTCCTGCACCGTGGAGGAATCAATCAACCCGGCAATTGCACGGACAAGAGTCGATTTTCCCCCACCACTCGGCCCGGTGATGAGCACTCGCTCGCCCGGGGCAATCTTCAGTGAAACATCGCGCAGCGTCTCGAAATCTGAACCGTTGAAGGCCAAGGCCCACGATTTGAATGACACGAGGCTATGGGCCATCTCACCGTCCGAACGTCGCGAGGATGCCGGTTTTAGTCAAGGCACGAACAAGCAGAAGAGAGAGTCCGGCTCCAAGAATCGCTCCAGACGCGGTCGCGGATGCGATGAATACCGCGGCGAAGTCGGGGCCTGTTCCGGGGTACCAATAAACGTATTCAAGGGTTCCCTGAACGATTCCGCCGAAAGCGCCCGCTGTTGCAACGATGAAGAAATCGACTTTACTGCGACGCATGAGTCGGAAGCCCAGTTCCATTGCCATCCCCTGCGCCAACCCCAAGATCAAGACAGTGAAACCCCACTGATTCCCAATGATCGCGGACACGGACGCAGCAATCACCTCACCGAGAACGGCGGCCCCCGGGCGTCGCACGACCAAGGCCACCAGCAGTCCGCCGATTAGCCACACGCCACCGAGGATTCCAACGTATCCGGGGGTCAAACCCGCGAGGGTCAGCGATAACGGCACATACGCCGCGTTCCAGGCCACAAAAATCACGCCCGACGCAACGGCCAGAACCGCGGCGACAATGAGGTCGACGGTTCTCCACGCCCTAAATGTATAACTCATATGTGGTGAACTCCCTGTCATGTGCACGGGACCAACCTGTCGTTCCAATCCGGCATTACCCAGCTGGTGTGACGGTCGAAGCGGTTGCTTCCTCTCAGCCCTTTCGAGCTCCCGTGTTTCGCTTCATCCTATCGCGCTGAATTAGAATAACGCCATGCTCGAATTCTTCTCTGACCCCGGAATGTGGGTTTCCCTTGCGACCTTGACGGTTTTGGAAATCGTCCTCGGAATCGACAACATCATCTTCATCGCCATTCTCGCGGCGAACCTCCCGCCGGAACTCCGCAAGCGCGCCCAGTTCGTCGGATTGAGCATGGCGCTCGTCACTCGCGTGGCAATGCTCTTCTTTGCCTTTTGGATTATCCAATTGGAAACCGACATCGTTCACATCGGAGACTTCGGCTTTTCGGGTCGAGACCTGATTTTGATCGCAGGCGGGGCGTTCCTGATCTATAAATCGACCACCGAGATCCACGAAAAGCTCGAAGGAACCGAGGGCTCCGGAAACGCGTCGAAGAGTGGTTCGCGGGCGTTCGCAGCCATCATCGGTCAGATCCTTGTTCTTGATGTCATTTTCTCGATTGACGGAATCATCACCGCGGTGGGCATGACGGACAGCCTCGCCGTCATGATTATCGCGGTCGTCATCTCGTCTATCGTCATGCTTTTTGCGGCCGGAGTCGTCGGAGATTTCGTCGACAAACACCCGACCGTAAAAATGCTGGCTCTTGCGTTCCTCGTGCTCATCGGTGCGGCACTTGTCGCCGAGGGCTTTGGCACGGAAATCGAGAAGGCCTTCATCTACGGCCCAATGGCGTTCTCGGTCATTGTTGAAGCACTCAACATCACCTACAAGAACCGCGAAGCAAAGCGCGTCAATCACGGAACACCCCCGGTGAACCTGCGTGATTCGATTGCGCCTAAGCCCGATCGGAAAAAGCCGGCGGCGAAGAAGCCCGTGGTCAAGAAACCCCGCACGTCACGCTAAGTCGGTCTAGGGTTTGCGAATCACCCGGCTGAGGCGCTTACCCCAGTGCATCGTCTTGAT
>JAEMRP010000193.1 GCA_016463265.1 Microbacteriaceae bacterium
GCGCGCGGTGCGCGATTGACGGAACTTTTGCGTCAGCCTCAGTATTCGCCATATCCCGTCGAAGAGCAGGTCGTCTCGATCTGGGCCGGAACTAAGGGCAAGCTCGATACTCTCGAGATCACCGACGTTCTTCGTTTCGAACGCGAACTGATCGAGCACCTTCGCCGCAACACGAAGATCCTCGACACGCTCCGTTCGACCAACGTTCTCGATGACGCCACCGAGGCCGACCTCGAAAAGGAAATCGACAAGTTCATCACGTCGTTCCAGGGCGGCAAGGGTGGAACCAAGGCCGGGTCGGAACAGTTCGACGCTCTGCCCGCCGACGAGGTCGAACAAGCCACAATCGTCAAGCCGCGCAAGCGCAAGTAATTCGAACGTAAACCGAGAGGAGGAACACCATGGGAGCGCAACTTCGCATCTACCGACAAAAGATTAAGTCGGCACAGACCACGAAGAAAATCACGCGCGCCATGGAACTCATCTCGGCGTCGCGAATTCAGAAGGCGCAGGCGCGCATGGCCGCGGCAGCCCCTTACTCGCGGGCGTTGACGCGAGCAGTCACCGCTGTCGCCGTCGGCTCGAACGTGGACCACCCGTTGACGACACAGCCCGATGTTCACCGCCGCTCGGCCGTCGTGATCTTCACTTCGGACCGCGGCCTTGCCGGCGCGTTCTCGTCGCAGGTTCTTCGCGAAGCCGGGGAATTGGCCGAGACGCTCGACTCCGAAGGCAAAGAGGTTGTCTACTACCTGATCGGCCGCAAGGCGCTGCAGTACTTCGGTTTCCGTCAGCGCGAGTGGGTGCGCGATTGGATCGGGAACACCGACCGCCCCGAGGTCGAAACTGCCGAAGAGGTCGCGCAGGCGTTGATTGAGCACTTCCTCAAGAGCCACGACGAGGCTGGTGTCGACGAGATTCACCTCGTGTATAACCGTTTCGTCAATCTCGTCTCACAGGTTCCGACCGTCCTTCGCCTTTTGCCGCTCGAAGTGGTGGAGGCTGACGACGATGCTCCAATTCCGACCGGCGCCGACATTTTGCCCCTGTACGAGTTCGAACCGGACGGGTTGAGCGTGCTCAATGCACTTCTGCCGGTTTATGTCGAAAATCGCGTGTTCGCGGCGATGCTGTCCTCGGCGTCGGCAGAACACGCTGCACGTCAAAAGGCGATGAAGAGCGCGACGGACAACGCCGACAAGCTCATCCAGAACTACACCCGACTCGCGAACAACGCGCGTCAATCCGAAATCACCCAACAAATTTCTGAAATCGTGGGCGGCGCAGACGCTCTCGTTTCGAAAAAGTAACCACAGAACAGAAGGACGAGAAAATGGCTGCCAAGACTCAGGCCGCGGTCGGACGTATCGCGCGAGTGACCGGACCCGTTGTGGACATCGAGTTCCCCCACGACTCTATTCCCCCGATCTACAACGCTCTCCAGACGACGTATACGTTGGATGGCGTCGAGATTGTGCTGACCCTCGAGGTCGCACAACACCTCGGGGACGATCTCGTCCGTGCGATTGCGCTCAAAC
The DNA here is from genome assembly GCA_016463265.1 of Microbacteriaceae bacterium. Lineage (GTDB taxonomy): Bacteria > Actinomycetota > Actinomycetes > Actinomycetales > Microbacteriaceae > MWH-TA3. Next base: position 1,539 of record JAEMRP010000193.1, read on the forward strand.
CAACCGACGGACTCGTCCGCGGTCAGGAAGTCCGCGACACCGGCGAGGCGATCTCGGTACCCGTCGGGGACGTGACCAAGGGCAAGGTCTTCAACGTCCTCGGTGAGATCCTTAATGGTGACGGTTCGAAGGTCGAAATCAAGGAGCGCTGGCCGATTCACCGCAAGCCCCCGGCATTCGATCAACTCGAGTCGAAGACGCAACTCTTCGAGACCGGCATCAAGGTCATCGACCTCCTCACGCCCTACGTCCAGGGTGGAAAGATTGGTCTGTTCGGTGGTGCCGGTGTCGGCAAAACCGTTCTCATCCAAGAAATGATTCAGCGCGTGGCGCAAGACCACGGTGGTGTGTCGGTGTTCGCCGGTGTTGGCGAGCGTACCCGTGAAGGAAACGACCTCATCCACGAAATGGAAGAGGCGGGCGTCTTCGACAAGACCGCACTCGTCTTCGGCCAGATGGACGAGCCGCCGGGAACGCGTCTTCGCGTCGCCCTCTCGGCATTGACGATGGCGGAATACTTCCGTGACGTGCAGAAGCAGGACGTTCTGCTCTTCATCGACAACATCTTCCG
>JAEMRP010000035.1 GCA_016463265.1 Microbacteriaceae bacterium
ACGGAAACCCCCGTCCAAACCGAGTTCTTCTCGATGCCCGCCGACTGCACCGGCATTTTGCCGGCTCCAGAGCTCGATGCCTTTGCCGACGATGGCATCGTCTTGCTGGCCGGACCTGGCGGAAAGTATGGCAACGAACTCATTACCGAACCGACGCCGGAAATGAGCGCCGGAGGAATCTCGTGTTACTTCGGAACAGACAACGAAGATCTCACCCTGCTCCGTGTTGCTGTGCTTGTGTCGGCCGTGCCGCTTGATGCCACAAGCCGTTCGGAAGTCATCGCTGACCTCGCTGCTCAGGGACTCGCGCAGGCTATGGACGAACGCGGCGATGTAACCTTCGGAATTCTTGGCGTCAGCGAGGGTCAAACCACAGCGAACTACAACGTCATCGCCAGCGATTCCTGGATTTCGGTGCTGTCGTCGGATGGCGGTGAAGCGGCATTTCTTGCCATCATCGCTCTTGCGAACGCCGTTCACAGCGCGAACTACAACTAGGCCGTGAACTCGGGCCTCCTCGCGGGTGTCCACCCCAGTTGGCTGCCTGCATTCAGTCATGCGTCCGACGCAATCGCCGACATAGTCAATCGACTCGAGGTTGAACGCGTCGCCGGCATAACCCACGCAACGGACCGCGCCGACATCTTCCGCGCATTTCGCATCTCGATCGACTCCGTTCGAGTGGTCATCCTCGGCCAAGACCCCTACCCGACGCCCGGGCACGCGGTCGGGCTCGCGTTTTCGACCAGCCGAAACGTTCGCCCTCTGCCGCGAAGTCTCTCGAACATCTATGCCGAACTGCGTGACGACCTCGGAATAGAGCCCGCCCAACACGGCGATCTGTCTCGGTGGGTGGACCAGGGTGTGTTGCTTCTCAACGCGTCGTTGACCGTGCGCGCGGGCGAAGCTGGGTCGCATCGATCGTGGCCATGGAAGGACGTGACGGGGGCAGCGCTCCACGCACTCGCCGAACGCGGTGGACCCCTCGTCGCAGTGTTGTGGGGTCGCGAGGCGCAGTGGGCGGCGGCGCAGTTGAACGGAGTCGACCTCATCGAGTCCGCCCACCCCTCTCCGCTCTCGGCGCACCGAGGTTTTTTTGGCTCCCGTCCGTTCTCGCGGATCAACGCATCCCTCGTCACCCAGGGAGGCGCGGCGGTCGACTGGCGCGTTTAGACTCTCGACATGACTGGAGTGTCCTTTCGACCGGCCGTCGATGAGGACGCGCCCGCCCTCGTCGACATTTACAACCACTACGTCTCGACCTCGAACGTCACGTTTGACCTCGATTCGTGGACACCAGAAGACATGGCCCGCAAAATCGACGCGGTAACAGCGCTGGGAATGCCGTTCATCGTCGCCGAACATGACGGCGAACTCGTCGGTTACGCGTACCTGTCAACATTCCGCGAGAAGGCGGCGTACGACACGACCATGGAGAACACACTGTATTTGCGCGATGACGCGCGCGGTGATGGAATCGGTGGAACGATGCTGGAAGAACTTTGTCGACTCGGGGCAATCGCCGGCGTTCGCGAGGTCATCGCGGTCATCGCCAACACACCCGACGCGAGCCCATCGATTCGACTTCACGACAAATCGGGCTTTGCGCGCGTGGGCGAAATGGACGGGGTTGGCCGCAAGTTCGGCGAGTGGATTGGCGTTGTCATGATGCAGAAGTCACTCGCGCGCGACTAACCCTTTCGTTACGCACTGTTTCATCATGGGTGGAAACGGCTTGGCGCTCTCCCTACTGTGAAGGGAACCCAATCGAAGGAGCCCACATGTCGTGGAAATTTGAAACCCAGCAGATTCACGCGGGCGCCGCGCCCGATCCCGTCACGAATGCTCGTGCCGTCCCCGTGTATCGCACTACCGCATATGTCTTCAACGACTCCGACCACGCGAAAAACCTCTTTGCGCTCGCCGAGTTCGGAAACATTTACACCCGCATCATGAATCCGACCCAGGACGTCGCCGAAAAGCGCATCACGGCCCTCGAAGGTGGAACGGCGTCACTCTTGGTTGCATCGGGTTCAGCTGCGACCACATACGCGGTTCTCAACATCGCCGGTGCTGGCGACCACATCGTCTCATCGTCGAGCATCTACGGCGGAACCTACAACCTCTTCCATTACACGCTCGCGAAGCTCGGCATCGAGGTGACCTTCGTCAACGACCAGGACAACCTCGACGAGTGGAAGGCTGCCGTTCGCCCCAACACCAAGTTGCTCTTCGGAGAAACGATTGCAAACCCGCGGATCAACATCCTCGACATCGAGGGCGTCTCCAAGGTCGCTCACGACGCTGGACTGCCACTCATCGTGGATAACACCATTGCCACCCCCTACCTGATTCGTCCGTTCGAGCACGGAGCCGACATCATCATCCATTCGGCCACCAAGTTCCTCGGTGGTCACGGAACCGTCGTTGCCGGTGCGATCGTCGATGGCGGAAAGTTCGCCTGGTCGAAGAACGTCGAAAAGTTCCCCGGACTGACCGAACCCGACCCCTCGTATCACGGCGCGTCGTTCACGACCGTTCTGGGTGACGGAATCGCCTACATCATCAAGGCGCGAGTTCAGTTGCTGCGCGACACCGGTGCGGCCGTTGCGCCCGACAATGCGTGGGCGATTCTGCAGGGCATCGAGACGCTGTCACTTCGTATGGATCGACACGTCGAGAACGCGAACGCCGTTGCGCGTTGGCTCGACGCTCACCCCGATGTTGCCACAGTGTGGCACGCGGGACTCGAATCGAGCCCGTGGTTCAAGGCCGGCCAGAAGTACGCACCCAAGGGTGCTGGGGCGGTCCTCTCGTTCGAACTTAAGGGCGGCGTGAAAGCCGGTCGCGCGCTCGTCGAGTCGACCGAACTGTTCAGCCACGTCGCGAACATCGGTGATGTTCGCTCGCTCATCATCCACCCCGCGTCGACGACGCACTCGCAGCTCTCGCCCGAAGAGCAACTCAGCGCCGGTGTCACACCAGGGCTCGTGCGCCTCTCGGTCGGACTCGAGCACATCGATGACATCATCGCCGACCTCGACGCCGGTTTCGCAGCTGCGCGCAAAGCCAAATAGTTCCTCTCTGCGTGCGGGGTCGGTTCGCTAGGGTACGACCCCGCACATCGTTGGTCGTGAGAGACTAGGCGAACTATGGATTGGCAGACGTCGGAAGAGACAGTCCCCTCGGCCTTTGTGACCGAGGGGACTGTTCGCGCCCTCGGTGCGCCACCCGTGACGGGCGCGTGGCGAGACGGCGATCACCCCGGAAATCGACATTTCGCCCAATTGGGCGACCTCGCGCTCGAATCCGGGTTGACACTTCCGCGTGCGCGCCTCGCCTATGAAACGTGGGGAACACCCAACGCCGACCTCTCGAACGCCATTCTGATTATTCATTCGCTCACCGCGGATTCGCATGTCGTCGGAGCCGCCGGACCGGGGCACGTCACCGACGGGTGGTGGGGCGGAGTCGTCGGTGATGGGCTCGGGATCGACACAACCAAATGGTTCGTCATCTGCCCCAACACTCTCGGTGGGTGCCAGGGCTCGACCGGTCCGTCCACCGTGACTAGCGACGGACGCGAATGGGGATCGCGATTCCCGTACCTCACCGTTCGGGACCAGACACTCGCTCTACAGAAACTCGCCGAACAGCTCGGTGTTGCCCGCTGGGCGGCCGTCATCGGCGGAAGCGCCGCGGGCATGAGCGCACTCGAGTACGCCGTCATGTACCCCGACGAGGTTGAACGACTCGCACTACTGGCCACCTGTGGCGTGACCAGCGCAGACCAGATCTCTCTGAACTCCGTCCAAATCGAAGCGATTCGAATGGACCCGTGTTTTTCGGGAGGGGACTACTACGAGAACGAGGAAGGCCCCTATCGCGGCCTCTCACTTGCTCGCCGCCTAGCGATGTTGTCGTATCGGTCGCCGGCAGAGTTCAACGACCGTTTCGATCGCGCGTGGCAGAGCGGCATTAGCCCTCTCGGTGAAGGCGGACGCTTCGCCGTCGAGTCCTATTTAGACTTCCACGGGAACAAGTTCACCCGCCGCTTCGACGCCAATTCGTACATCGCTCTCGTCGAGTCCATGAGTTCGCATGACGTGACGCGAGATCGAGGTTCACTTAAGGATGTTCTCGGAACCGTCACCGCACGCTCTCTCGTTGTCGGGGTCGATTCGGACCGGCTCTTCCCGCTCGAACAGCAAGTGACGTTGGCGGAGTGTCTGCCCAACCACCTGGGCGGCCGCGACGCGCACGTCATGTCGTCACCGTATGGACACGACGCGTTCCTTATCGCCGATGCGGAGGTTGGCGAATTGATGCGCCAACTTCTCGATGCCTAAATGCAACACGGTTGCGATGATGGCGCGACCGCGGATGTCCGCGGAGATCTCATCGTGCGAGAAGGTCGCGAATAACTGCCGGGATCTGCGTAACAAGTTGATCGAGGAGGAACGGGCCACCGGCTGACGCGGCCTGGGCCGCGAGCGAGTGAATAACGACGGCCGACGCGGCGATTCGCGCGAGAACTCGTTCATCGGCAGCAATGTCCGCGACGCGCGTCGCGATCATCGAACCGAGGACTCCCCCGAGTACGTCGCCCGCTCCGGCAATGGCTAGCCACGGCGGCGCCAGCGACACCGAAAACTCGTCGGCGAATTGGTTGGCGATATAAGTCGTCGAACCCTTGAGGAGGACGGTGGCGTTCCACCGGGAGGCGGCGAGCAGCGCATATTCGGCCGGCGCCCCCTCGACTTCTTCGCGGGACACACCAAAAACCTTCGCCATCTCGCCCGCGTGGGGTGTCGCCACGATAAATCCTGCGTGCGGCAACAGGCTCAGAGCACCGGCATCAACGACGGTCGGTTTACCCTCATCCAGCGCGCGACGCGCTCGATTCATCGACTCCGAATCGGTGTCGGACATACCAGAGCCCACTACCCAGGCAGACACCGGTCCCGCCCCGACGACTGCCTCGGGGCGACGAACGAGAAGCGGACGCGTGGCTTCCTCGGGGCCGACGTAACGAACCATGCCAATCCCTGTCGAGAGCGCGCCGTCGACTCCGAGCAACGCGGCACCGGGGTAATCCGTCGAACCCGTTGCGAGCCCGAGCACACCGCGCGAGTATTTGTGGTCGTCTCCCGTGGGCACGCGAAACTCCTGAGCAGCTTCGCTCTGCTGAAAAGTTTCGACACCCATGTGTCTAGCCTATTCCGCAAAGCGTTGGACATAAACTGTCAAACTGTCCGAAGGAGTCTCATGAGTATCCCCGCCCTTTTCCAGCCACTGACGATTCGCGGTGTGACGTTTCGAAACCGCATCTGGTTGTCGCCGCTGTGCGAGTATTCCGCCGGTCTCGACGGCGTTCCGACCGACTGGCACATGGTCCATCTGGGATCCTTCGCGATCGGGCGCGCTGGTCTCGTCATGGCCGAGGCCACCAGCATCAACGCAGTGGGTCGCATCTCGCCACACGACGTGGGCATTTGGAACGACGAGCAGGTTGCATCGTGGAAAAGAATCACCGATTTCATTCACTCACAGGGGGTTGCCGCCGGAGTGCAACTCGCGCACGCCGGCCGCAAGGGTTCGACGGCCCCGGGCTGGGGTGCGGACTATGAGGATTCAACTCCTGCGAACCAGGGTGGTTGGCGGACCGTTGCCCCCAGCGCTAAGGCGTTCGGCGATTATGACGTCCCTGTAGAACTGGATGCCGCGGGCGTTGACACTATCGTGGACGACTGGGTTCACGCTGCACGCCACGCGATCTCGGCCGGATTCGACCTCGTCGAAATCCACGCTGCCCACGGTTACCTTTTGCACCAGTTCCTTTCCCCCCTCGCGAACGAGCGAACCGACGAATACGGCGGGTCACTAGAGAATCGCGCTCGCCTACTGCGACGTGTCGTTCAGGCGGTCCGCGCGGAAATCGGCGATGCTGTCCCGCTGTTCGTCCGTGTGAGTGCAACCGACTGGGACGAGCGCGGTATCACCGTGACCGACGTCGCAACCGTCGCGGGTTGGGTTCACGACGACGGCGCCGACCTCATCGACACCTCAACGGGCGGAATCGCCCCCGGTATTTCGATTCCGACCGGACCCGGCTACCAGGTCGAGTTCGCCGACACGATTCGTCGTACCGCTGAGATGTCAACCAACGCCGTCGGCCTCATCACTCTTCCCGAGCAAGCGAACGAGATTGTCGAATCAGGCAAAGCCGACGCCGTGATGCTTGGCCGAGAGCTCATGCGCGATCCGCACTTCGCACTGCGAGCCTCAACCGCTCTCGGCTACTCGCTCCCGTACTGGCCCGACCAGTATTTGCGCGCCCAGCCTTAGCGGCGTCGCGTCGCGTCCTGGACCTCGCCGATGAGTTCCTCGATGATGTCCTCGAGGAACAGGAGGCCAACCGTCGCACCGCTGCGATCCGATACGCGTGCAACGTGAGAACCGGTCCGGCGCAGCGTAGCGAGGGCGTCTTCGAGATCGAGCCCGCGATACAACGACACGAGCAGGCGAATCCGCTTCAGCGGAATTGGCTCATCGACCTCGTCATCGTCACGCCCCAGGATGTCCTTCAGGTGGACATAGCCGGACGGCTCGCCCGCCGCGTCGAGAAGAATGTAGCGGCTAAACCCACGTTGTGCGACTTCGCGTTCGACGTCGCTCGGGCTCGCGCCTTCCGGCAGGGTCACAATTTCGGACAACGGAACCGTGATGTCTTCGACCTTTTTCGTCGTGAATTCGATTGTCGCCGAAACAGCACCTGCGAGGTCGTCGAGTTTTCCCTCTTTTTGGGATTGCTGCACGATGGTTGCCATTTCTTCGAGGGTGTAAACCGACTGGGCTTCGTCTTTCGGCTCCGTCCCCGTCATTCGAACCAAGACATTCGACATCGCGTTGAGTGAAGCGATGACCGGCGTGAAAAGCCAGGCAACGGCGGACAGGGCAGGAGCCAGAATCAGAACCGCCTTGTCGGGCACCGAAAACGCAATGTTTTTGGGGACCATTTCTCCGATGACCACGTGAAGCACGGTCACGATAAGGATTGCCGCGATGAGTGCGGTGACTGAAATCACATCCTCGGGAAGTGGTGTCCCGGACAGCAATCCTTCGAACAGGTGATGAATCGCTGGTTCCGAAACGCTCAGAATCATGAGGGAACACACGGTGATTCCCAATTGACTCGTCGCGAGCATGAAGGACGCTCGCTCCATTGCGCGAAGCGAGACCTTTGCCGCCCACGAACCCGCCTCGGCGAGTGGTTCAATCTGGGAACGACGTGCGGCAATCACCGCAAACTCGGCACCGACGAAGAACGCGTTGACCGCGAGCAACACGACGAGCCAGATGATTCCTTCGAGATCACTCATCGGGTTCCCCCGTCACGATGAACCGGACTCGATCGATTCGGCGACCGTCCATGCGTTCGACGACGAATTGTCCACCGCAGGCATCGAGGATTGCACCGACCTCGGGAATATAGCCCCATTCGCTTAACAGGAACCCACCGACTGTTTCCCAGGGGCCATCATCGGGAACGTCAATGTCGGCACGCTCGCGCAGTTCGTCCGGTCGAAGCGAAGCGGGGAACGTCACGGTGTTCCCCGTTTTGATCACGTCCGCTTTAGTTCGGTCATGTTCGTCACTGACTTCACCAATCAATTCTTCAATGAGGTCCTCAAGCGTTGCGATTCCCGCGGTGCCGCCATATTCGTCGACCACGATTGACATCTGGTAGCCGCCCTGCCGCAATTCACCGAGGAGAACGTCGAGATGCATCGTTTCGGGGACTCGCAGGGCCTCACCCTGCAATGCGCCAACCGGCACTTCGGAACGACGTTCCCGAGGAACGGCAACGGCATGCTTGACGTGGACGATTCCGATGATGTCATCGGCGTCCTCGTCGATGACCGGGAATCGCGAATACCCCGTCTTGCGCGTCAAGGCGATGACATCATCAGCCGAGTCTCCCACCCGAATCGTTGCGACACGCGTGCGGGGGGTCATGATGTCTTGAGCCTGGTGGTTGGTGAACGACAACGCTTTACCCAACAGGGTCGCGGTGTCTTCCTCCATGCTCCCGTGCATCAAACTGTGGCGAACGGCGGATGCCAATTCCTCGGCGGTCCTCGCCGACGACAGTTCTTCTTTCGGTTCAACGCCGAGAGCCCGAACAATGAGGTTCGCGGATTTCACCAAGATGCCGACGAAAGGTGCGAACAGCCACGTGAAGGCGAGTTGGAACGGCGCGACAATT
>JAEMRP010000036.1:0-7750 GCA_016463265.1 Microbacteriaceae bacterium
GAGGATGAGGCTGAGGACGACGCGGATGACGCTGAGGATGAGGCTGAGGACGACGCGGATGACGCTGAGGATGAGGCTGAGGACGACGACGATGAAGACGACGATGAAGACGACGATGAAGACGACGATGACGACGAGGACGACGAGGACGAGGACTAACCACCGCGTAACGGAGCGAGGCCCCGGGTTCGCTCGGGGCCTTGTTTCTCGTTGGGTAACATCAAAAGGTGATCACGAATCCCGCAGACCCTCAGGTCAAGGCAATCGCCCGACTTTCGCAGCGGTCTCGTCGCGATGAAGCGGGGGTATTTATCGTTGAGGGCCCTCAGGCTGTCCGCGAACTCTTGACCTTCTCGCCGAATTCGGTCGTCGACGTTTTTTACACCGCAGCATTTGCCGAAAAACACGGGGCCATCATCCAATTGGCTGAACGCTCTCCCGCGGTGATGGACGAAGTGTCCGACAAGGTGCTCGAGGTCATGGCCGACACCGTCAACCCACAGGGCGTAATTGCCGTGGCTCAGGTACTGTCGCACTCACTGTCGTCGATCGACGAGGTCCGACTTGTCGCGGTGTGCGACGAAATCCGAGACCCTGGGAATGCGGGAGCCGTCATTCGCGCGGCCGACGCCGCCGGAGCCGACGCGGTCATCTTGACCGGCGCATCCGTCGACCTCCACAACCCCAAACTCGTTCGTTCGAGCACCGGCTCAATCTTTCACCTCCCGATCATCGAACATGATGACCTCGCGGACGTCATCGAATGGCTCACGAGCAGGGGAGTCACAATTCTCGCGGCAGCAGCTGACGGTGAACCCATCCCATCGATGTCTAACATCTTGACCAAGCCGACCGCGTGGTTGTTCGGTAACGAAGCCCACGGGCTCAGCGACGACGCTCGAGCGCTCGCCGACCACGTCGTGTCGGTCCCGATTTACGGTAGAGCGGAGTCACTAAACCTCGCCACCGCGGCAAGCGTTTGCCTCTATGCGAGCGCGTTCGCCCAGAGCGGCGCTTAACCGCCGCTCGTCTAGGATTGGGGAGTGTCCAGCATCTCTCCCCAGCAACTAGCCGACGTTGTCGCCGAAGCACTCGCCGCCATCAATGGCGCGACGACCGGTGACGAACTCAAGCAGGTGCGCACTCGGTTTGTCGCCGACGGTTCACCTATTTCGGTCATCAACTCGACCCTGCGAGATGTTCCCGCAGACGAGAAGGCGGAAGCGGGAAAGATTGTCGGGCAGGCACGCGGCGAGATCAACCAGGCGTTTGCAGCCCGTGAAGCCGGCATTCTCCAGGCGGAGGAACACGCCCGCCTGATGACCGAATCGGTCGACGTCACCGCCGTTGCCTCGCGTCGCCGTGTCGGCGCTCGCCATCCGCTCAACCTGCTGATGGAAGAGATGTCCAACATCTTCGTTGGAATGGGCTGGGAGATTGCCGAAGGCCCCGAACTCGAAAACGAGTGGTTCAACTTCGATGCCCTCAATTTTGACGAGGACCACCCCGCCCGCGCCATGCAGGACACGTTCTTTGTTGAGCCCGTTGAGCGCCACCTCGTGCTGCGCACGCACACGTCGCCCGTCCAGATTCGATCGCTGTTGACGCGCGAGCTCCCCGTTTACGTGGTTGCACCCGGCCGCGTGTATCGCACCGACGAACTCGACGCCACCCACACACCCGTCTTTCACCAGATGGAAGGCATCGCCATCGACAAGGGCCTGACGATGGCGCACCTCAAGGGGACGCTCGAACACCTTGCTCGCGCGATGTTCGGCGACGGTGCCAAGATTCGCCTGCGCCCCAACTATTTCCCGTTCACCGAACCCTCGGCCGAACTCGACATCTGGCACCCGACCTTCCGTGGCGGCGCTCGCTGGATCGAGTGGGGCGGGTGCGGAATGGTCAACCCCAATGTCCTTCGTGCGGCGGGCATTGACCCCGAGGAATACCAGGGATTCGCGTTTGGAATGGGCATCGAACGAACACTGATGTTCCGCAACGACGTCGCCGACATGCACGACATGGTTGAAGGCGACGTACGGTTCTCGCAGCAGTTCGGGATGGTGATTTAAGTGCGCATTCCCGCCAGCCAGCTGCGCGAGTGGGTCGCGCTTCCCGCTGACGCGACCCCCGAACATCTTCACGACGCACTTGTGTCCGTCGGATTCGAAGAAGAAAACGTTCACCCCAACGAGATTTCCGGCCCGATCGTCGTTGGCGAGGTTCTCGAGTTCACTCCCGAGCCCCAAGACAATGGCAAGACGATTCGCTGGTGTCAGGTCCGTGTCGCAACCTCGGGTGATGACGCCGTGCGAGGAATCGTTTGTGGTGCCGCGAATTTTGAGGTCGGCGACAAGGTCGTTGTGACGCTTCCCGGATCGGTTTTGCCCGGACCGTTTCCCATCGCCGCGCGAAAGACCTACGGTCACGTCTCTGACGGAATGATTGCGTCGGCGAAAGAACTCGGGCTCGGCGATGAGCACGACGGCATCCTCCGTCTGTCCCAGATGGGACTCGACCCCGAGGTCGGAACCGACGCCATCGAACTTCTCGGGCTGAGCGACTTCGCCGTCGAGATCAACGTCACGCCCGACCGCGGATACGCGATGTCGATCCGCGGCGTAGCGCGCGAATACGCCCACGCAACCGGAGTTGCGTTCAACGACCCGGCGGCGGCCGTAACAGTGACGGCGGGCTCGGGTTTCCCGGTCACGATCGACGACAAAACGCCAATTCGCGGCGCTGTCGGTTGCACCGGATTCGTCACTAGAGTCGTGCGTGGCCTCGACCGTTCCAAGCGGACACCGGCGTGGATGATCAAGCGCCTCGCGCTCATGGGAATTCGGTCGATTTCACTTCCCGTCGATATCTCGAACTACGTCATGATGGAACTCGGCCAGCCGACCCACACCTACGACCTCACCAAGTTGACCGGTGGCATCACCGTTCGACGAGCGACCAAGGGCGAAAAACTCACGACGCTCGACGAGCAGGTTCGCGCGCTGTCCGAAGAAGACCTCCTCATCACCGACGAATCCGGCCCGATCGGGCTGGCAGGTGTCATGGGTGGAGCGACGACGGAAATCGACGACGCCTCGACTGACGTCCTCATCGAAGCCGCAACGTTCGACCCGATCACTATCGCGCGAACGGCCCGCCGCCACAAACTCCCCAGCGAGGCATCGAAGCGTTTCGCGCGCGGGGTTGACCCGCTTGTCTCTCGCTCCGCGGCCCAGCGCGTCGTCGACCTGCTCGTCGAACTCGGGAGCGGAACGGCCGATGCGCTCGGCACCGACCTGGTCGAGTTCGAGCCGCGCCCCGCGATTCACCTACCCGCCGACTTCACCGCGAAACTAATCGGCGTCGACTACTCGGTTGCAGAAATCGAAACCGTTCTCACGGACATCGGGGCAACGACCGCCAAAGCGAAAGACGGCTGGACCGTCACGCCGCCGTCGTGGCGACCCGATCTGGTTGACGCTCCCGGTCTCGCCGAGGAAGTCGCCCGAATTCATGGCTACGACCGAATCCCGTCCGCGATTCCGGTCGCACCGCCCGGTAGAGGGCTATCGCGTTCACAGGCCGCGAGGCGCCGTGTCGCACAGGTTCTCGCTGGGGCCGGATTGACCGAGGTTCTCGCTTACTCGTTCGTTACGACCGAACACAATGTGCTGTTCGGCTCTGTTGACGGAACGGCTGTTCCCGCGATGACCCTCGCGAACGCGCTCGACCCGAGCGTCGCGCAATTGCGACGATCGCTTCTTCCCGGAATCCTCGACATCGCCACGCGCAATGTCGCCCGTGGGCTCACCTCGCTCGCAATATACGAGCTCGGCTCGGTGTTTCAACCCGTCGGCAAAACCGGTTCGACAGTAATCCCCGTCGGAAACGTGCGCCCCGACGTCGCCACGCTCGACGGGCTCTACGACAGTGTCCCGGCACAGCCGTGGCACGTGTCTGCCGTGTTTGTCGGACCGGTGACCACTAAACAGCCCGGCCAAACCGCGGTTCCCTCTGGCCTCGGCGAAGCAATCGACGCGGTTCACGCCATCGCGACCGCTGTTGGTGTCGACGTCGAGATTCGCCAGGGGTCACACCACGCGTTTCACCCCGGCCGCTGCGCCGAGGTCTTTGCGGGGGATGTCTCGGTTGGGTTCGCCGGTGAAGTGCTGCCGAGCGTCGCGCTGTCGCTCGACCTTCCCCGAGTCGTCTCTGCGCTCGACCTCAACCTCGATGCGTTGATCACCGCGGCACCCGACCACGTCGTCGCCACTCCCGTTCTTGTTTTTCCCGCCGCGACCCAGGACGTGTCGCTCGTCGTCGACCATGCCGTCCCCGCAGCAGCGGTGAGGGTCGCGTTTATCGACGGAGCTGGCGACCTTCTCGAGAGCGCACACCTCGTCGATGACTATCGGGGAGCCGGTCTCGACGACAACCAGAAATCGTTGACCTTCGCACTGCGATTTCGCGCAACGGACCGAACGCTCACCCAGCAGGAGGCGACCGACGCCAAGCTGGCGGGCGTCGCTGTGGCCGCTTCCCGCCACAACGCGACGATTCGGGAATAGTCGTGGTTCGTCACTTCCGTCGCGATGACGACATCACCCCGGCCGAACAACAACAGATCATCGACCTGGCCATCACGATGAAAGCCGACCCCTACGCGCACAAGCCCCTCGCCGGTCCGAAATCGGTCGCCCTCGTTTTCGACAAGCCCTCCACGCGAACGCGAGTGTCGTTCAGCGTTGGCGTCGCCGACCTCGGTGGCAATCCGCTCATTATTCAGGCGGGAGAGTCGCAGCTCGGTGCGAAAGAATCCATCGCTGATACCGCTCGGGTGCTCGAACGGATGGTCGCCGCGATCGTGTGGCGCACGTTCGCTCAGTCCGACATCGACGAGATGGCGGCCCATTCCACCGTGCCCGTCATCAATTCGTTGTCGGATGACTTCCACCCCTGCCAGTTGCTCGCCGACCTCATGACGATTCGCGAACACAAGGGGCGCCTGGCGGGATTGACCGTCGCGTTTGTTGGTGACGGATCGTCGAACATGGCCAACTCGTACCTCGTGGCGTGCGCGATCGCGGGGATAAACGTTCGTATCGCGACCCCGGTGAACTATCAACCGCTGGTCGAGGCGCACGAGACCGCGACGCGAATCGCTGGTGAAACCGGCGGTTCTGTTCTCGTGACGGACGCCGTCGCAGATGCGCTGGTCGATGCCGACGTCGTCGTGACCGACACCTGGATCTCGATGGGTCAGGAATCCGAAAAGGAAAAGCGCGTCGCCGACTTCGCGGGATACGGTGTCACGACCGAGCTCCTCGCTGCCGCCAAGGACGACGCCATCTTCCTCCACTGCCTTCCTGCCTATCGTGGGCACGAGGTCGATGCCGAGGTTATCGACGGACCACAGAGCGTCGTCTGGGATGCGGCCGAAAACCGCCTTCATGCGCAGAAGGCTTTGATGCACTTCCTCCTCACGGCGTCCTGACGGCTGTAACCGTAGGATTGACCAATGGCGACGAACGAGGGTTCCTTGTGGGGAGGACGCTTTTCGAGCGGCCCTTCTCCTGAACTCGCTCGCCTGTCGAAATCAACCCATTTCGATTGGCGACTCGCTCTCTACGACATCGCCGGGTCTCGGGCTCATGCTCGTGCGCTGGCCAAAGCCGGACTGTTGACCGAGTCGGACCTGTCTGACATGCTCTCCGGGCTCGATCGAGTCGCCGCGGCAATCGATTCGGGTGCACTCGTAGCGCAGGAATCCGACGAGGACGTCCACGGCGCTCTCGAAAACGCCCTCATTGCCGAGGTGGGCTCGGAGTTGGGCGGACGCATCCGCGCCGGACGGTCGCGTAACGACCAGATTGCGACTCTCGCGCGCATGTATCTGCGGGATGCCGCGAGGGCGCTGTCGGTCGAGCTCACGCGGTTGATCGACGCGCTCGTCGCGCAGGCCGAGGCGCATCCCGCCGCGATTATGCCTGGGCGAACGCACCTGCAGCATGCCCAGCCCGTGTTGCTAGCACACACGCTTCTTGCTCACGCCTGGCCTCTCGTTCGCGACATTGAACGCCTTCGGGATTGGGCCGCCCGCGCAGCGGTGTCGCCCTACGGCGGCGGAGCCCTCGCTGGCAACAGCCTGAACCTCGATGCCGACGCAATCGCCACGGAACTCGGTTTTGCGTACGCGGCGGACAACTCGATCGACGGCACAAGTTCTCGTGACGTGGCGGCCGAATTCGCCTACATCGGCGCACAGATCGGCGTCGATATTTCGCGGCTCTCGGAAGACCTCATCATCTGGGCGACTCGAGAATTCGGGTTCATTGCCCTCCACGATTCGTACTCGACCGGCTCGAGCATCATGCCGCAGAAGAAAAACCCCGACATCGCCGAGCTCGCGCGCGGCAAAGCCGGACGTCTCATCGGAAACCTCACGGGGTTGCTGACGACGCTCAAGGGGTTGCCGCTCGCCTACAACCGAGACCTGCAAGAGGACAAGGAACCCGTCTTCGACACCGTCGATACGTTGACGATGGTGTTGCCGGCGCTGGCGGGAATGGTCGAGACGGTGACTTTCGACACCGACCGCATGGCCGAACTCGCGCCACAGGGATTCTCGCTCACAACCGATGTCGCCGAGTGGCTCGTTCGACAGAACGTGCCGTTCCGCGAAGCGCACGAGATTACCGGGTCTCTTGTTCAGTTTTGTGAACAGAACGGACTCGAGCTCGACCAACCGTCCGACGCCGATTACGCCTCGATCTCGGCGCACCTAACGGCCGAGATTCGCAGCGTTCTGACGATCGAGGGTTCCGTCGCCTCGCGCACGGGCCACGGCGGCACCGCGCCAACCCGCGTCGCCGAACAATTGACCGCACTCACCGCCGCTGTATCCGCGGCACGAAAGGGATTGTCGTGACCGACTCGACCGTGCTTGCCCGTCAGGCGAATGACCCGTCTTTCCCCACTCTGTGGGACGAACTGCAATGGCGTGGTCTTGTTCACGTATCCACCGACGCCGCGGAACTAAAGGCGCTCTTCGAGGGCGCGCCCATCACCTATTACTGCGGGTTCGACCCGACCGCCCCGAGCCTGCACCTCGGCAACCTCGTGCAGCTCTTGTTGTTGCGGCGCATCCAATTGAAGGGGCACAACCCGCTGGGGCTGGTCGGCGGCTCGACGGGTCTTGTCGGCGATCCCAAGCCCACTGCCGAACGTACCCTCAACGACCGTGAGACGGTCACCGAATGGGTCGGTTACCTCGGCGCGCAAATCTCGAAGTTCTTGGATTTCTCTGGGAAGAACCCCGCCCGTCTTGTCAACAACCTCGACTGGACCCAGCCGATGTCGGCCATCGACTTCCTACGCGAAATCGGCAAGCACTTCCGGGTCGGCACGATGCTGAAAAAAGACGCGGTCAGCGCCCGATTGAATTCCGAGGCCGGGATTTCGTACACCGAGTTCTCGTACCAGGTCCTGCAGGCACTCGACTTCCTCGAGCTGTACCGCCAATACGGTTGCGTCCTCCAAACCGGCGGAAGCGACCAGTGGGGGAACCTCACGAGCGGTACCGACTTGATTCACAAGGTCGAGGGCGTTTCGGCGCACGCGATCGGCACGCCGCTTATTACAAATTCCGATGGAACAAAGTTTGGCAAGAGTGAAGGCAACGCCGTCTGGCTCGACCCGACCCTGACCTCGCCTTACGCGATGTACCAGTTTTGGCTCAACACGCTCG
>JAEMRP010000036.1:7760-8211 GCA_016463265.1 Microbacteriaceae bacterium
GTCTCAAGGTGTTCACGTTCCTGTCACGCGCCGAGATCGAGGCGTTGGCCACCCAGGTCGAGGCAGAACCGGCTAAACGAGAAGCGCAACGCACTCTCGCATGGCAGGTCACCGCTCTCGTTCACGGAGACGCGGCGGCTGACGCGGTCGTTGCGGCCAGTGCGGCACTGTTCGGAAACGGCGACCTGTTCGCACTCGACGCTGACACCGTCGCGGGTGCGACCGCCGAACTGCCTCAAGCCGTCGTCACCGCTGACACTCTTGTCACCGTCGCGCTCGTTGAGGCGGGCTTGTGTTCGTCCGCCTCGGACGCCCGCCGCGCCATCCAGCAGGGCGGTGTCGCCATCAACAACCAAGCCGCGACTGCCGAGACGGACACTGTCGGTGACCGCACGCTCGCGGGCGGTGTGTCAATTCTTCGTCGCGGCAAGAAGACACTCGCCGCGCTGGT
>JAEMRP010000194.1 GCA_016463265.1 Microbacteriaceae bacterium
GACCTTCGTCAATCCGCTCCGGGATCCGCTCGATCGCCGACTCGGTCAGATTGCCGGGCCTTCGGGGCTCGTGATCTTTGGGGTTACGGGTGACTTATCTCGCAAAAAGCTCATGCCCGCTGTGTATGACCTGGCCAACAGAGGCCTACTCCCACCCGGTTTCGCGCTGGTCGGCTTTGCTCGGCGTGACTGGAAGGACGAGGACTTCAAGGAGGTTGTCCGGGAATCCGTCACGACATACGCTCGGACGCCCTTCAGGGAAGACGTCTGGAGGCAGCTGGCTGACGGTATTCGATTTGTCGCCGGAGACTTCGACGACGACGCAGCGTTCGACCGTCTCGGCGAGACTATTGCCGAACTAGACAGAGAACGCGGCACGATGGGAAATCACGCGTTTTATCTGTCGATCCCACCGCACTCCTTCCCGCTCGTAACGGAACAACTGCGGCGCTCTGGGCTCGCCACTCCCAAAAAAAACGAATGGCGTCGGGTCGTTATCGAAAAACCGTTCGGCTCGAACCTGAAGACCGCCCGCGAACTCAACGAGGTGGTGGAATCCGTGTTCCCACCCGATTCGGTGTTCCGGATTGACCATTACCTCGGCAAAGAGACGGTTCAGAACATCCTCGCGCTGCGATTTGCCAACATGTTTTACGAACCCATCTGGAATTCGAAATACGTAGATCACATCCAGATCACAATGGCCGAGGACATCGGTGTCGGAGGGCGAGCCGGCTATTACGACGGAATCGGCGCTGCACGCGACGTCATCCAGAATCACCTCCTGCAACTTCTCGCTCTCACAGCGATGGAAGAACCTGTGTCGTTCGACGCGGCCGATTTGCGCGCTGAGAAAGAAAAAGTGCTCTCGGCCATCAAACTCCCCGCCGACCTGTCCACCGCTACCGCGCGAGGGCAGTACGCGGGTGGCTGGCAGGGTGGTGTGCAGGTTCCCGGATTCCTCAATGAAGAGGGTATGAATCCGGAGTCCGTCACCGAGACCTTCGCAGCGATGCGGCTCGACATTGACACTCGACGCTGGAGTGGAGTTCCGTTCTATTTGCGCGCGGGAAAACGGCTCGGTCGCCGAGTCACCGAGATCGCCGTGGTCTTCAAGCGTGCCCCGCAATACCTGTTTGAAGAGGGCCAGGTGACCAGCCTGTCCGAAAACGCCCTCGTGATTCGGGTGCAGCCGGATGAGGGCGTCACGATGAAATTTGGGTCGAAGGTACCCGGGGCGGGGATGCAGGTCCGCGATGTCACGATGGACTTCGGCTACGGACATGCGTTCACCGAGGAGAGCCCCGAAGCCTACGAGCGCCTGATTCTCGACGTGTTGCTCGGAGACCCACCACTGTTTCCGCGCCATAAAGAAGTGGAATTATCCTGGAAGGTACTCGACCCGATCGAAGAATTCTGGGTGGCAAATGGCAAACCCCAGGTGTATGCGCCCGGCTCGTGGGGTCCCGAATCGGCCCACGACATGATGCGCCGCGACGGCCGCGAATGGAGACGTCCGTGATCATCCCCCTTCCGAACACCTCCGTGGCGGACATTCTTCGGGCACTCCAACAGGCACGGGAGGACGGTGGCGCGGTGGCACTGGGCCGCGTGTTGACCCTGGTAATCACGACGACCGATGACAAGGTCGAAAAGGTTATCGCGGCTGCCAACGAAGCGTCGCGTGAACATCCCATGCGAATTATCGTTATCAACAATGTCTCGGACGCGAACCAAACGGTTCCGCTCAACGCGGAAATTCGTCTTGGTGGCGACGCCGGCGCGAGCGAGGTGATTGTCCTCAATGCGTCAGACGAGTTGGTCGGCGACCCCCAAGGTCTCATCAACGGTCTGCTACTGCCCGATGCGCCGATGGTTGCGTGGTGGCCAGACGCCGCACCCCTGCGGATGTCGGAAACGTCACTCGGGCGCGTCGCCGGGCACCGCATCGCCGACACCATCACGGCCTCAAACCCCGTCGAATTGCTGAGAATACTTGCCGAAGCATACGAGCCAGGAGATGTGGACCTGGGTTGGACACGAATCACCCAGTGGCGAGGGTTGTTGGCTGCGACACTCGACACG
>JAEMRP010000037.1 GCA_016463265.1 Microbacteriaceae bacterium
AGCCCGGTCTTGCGGTCACGATGAAGAACGTGGACGCGGGGGTTCTTCGAGGCGTAGTCATCGGCGATGACCCCGGTTCCGTCTGGCGAATTGTCATCGACAACGAGTACATCGATGTCTGGCGACGCTAAGCGGATTCGGTCCAGAACGGCGGTGAGCGATTCGCTCTCGTTGTAGGTCGGAACGATAACGAGCGTGTCGCTCACTCGTCACGCTTCCGGCGTAATCCGATGATCGGCACGATTCCCATGATGATGAGTGCCCACTCGAGCGGGAGCCCGATGATGCTCGCCGGCGTCACAACGGTCGACAACGGGACGTCCGCAACCATCACGCCGGCGGTGAACGGTTCGAGACGGTCCAGGTCTCGGCCATCCGGCGCAATCACGGCACTGACCCCGACCGTCGACACGTTGACGACAGATCGGCCCGTCTCGACGGCCCGCATGCGTGCGATCCCGAGCTGTTGGATGTTCTGGTCTGTTCGACCGAAATCCGAATTGTTAGTCGGCGCAAAGATGACGTTGGCGTTCGCAGCGAGCATTTGGCGGAACAGTGCGTCGTCGACGATGTCATAGCAAATGGCGATTCCCGCGATGGCGTTCCCCGCGGTCATGACAGGGTCGCGTGTGCCGAATGAGTAGTCGCGCGGGACCATGTCGAACAGAGACGGAGCAAGCGGGTAAAAAAAGTCCCGGTTCGGCAGGTATTCCGCGAAGGGAACCGGATGAACCTTGTCGTACTGGTCGACAGCGCCGTGACCGGGATACCATTTCAGAACCGAATTGAATGTCTCGTTGCCCTGTTTCGTGATCGTTCCAAAGATAAATGGGGCCATGGTCGCCGTGGAAATGCTGTCGGCGAGTGCGGCGGCATCAGGCGACCGAAGCGGATCGATATCCATCGCGTTCTCTGGCCAAATAACTACCTCGACCTGGCCAATCTCTGCCACGTTCATGGCAGCGACGTGTTTCGCGATGGCGTCACCCTGCCGTGCGCCCGTGAAAAGCGCCGAATCGCTATTTCCTTGAACAGCGGCGACACGCACCGACCCCGATGGCGCTGACGTGAGAAGCAGGTACGGGAAAGGCAAGAGCGCGAGTAATCCGACTGTGATTGCCGACAGGTGAAGGGCTTTCCCTTTGATGATCGAGACGCTTTGCCAGGTCAGAACGTAGGCGACGACCACGAGGACGATGACGGCACTCGCCCCCGTCAAACCGAAAAGGGTCGCGAGGTACCGCAACGGTGAATCGGCGAGCCCGTGGCTGACTCGAGCCCACCCGAAGCCTCCCCACGGGAACTGTGCCGCGATGGCTTCGCGGGCGACCCACGCAGCCGCAACGAAGAAACCACCGAGCAGACGCCCAGAAACGCGCTGAAGGTTGAGGGTGTCGACACCGCGCCAGGCCGCACCAATCGCGATTCCACCGACCGCGAACAAGACGGTTTGCAGGCCAACGAGTCCGAGCCACGGCGCGAGCCCGAGATAGCCAGAGACCCATTTCGCAACGGCTCCGTAATACACAAACCCCGTGACAGCGCCGAGAATGATCGATTGCCCGACGGTGGCACGTCGGAACGCGAACACCATGAGTGGGACGCCGACGAACAGGAGTGGCCAAACTCCGGGCTGCGGGAAGGCGAGACTCGCGATGAATGCGCCGAATCCCGCTTGAACGAGGCGGAGGACGAAGGCTTTCACTGGTTCAGCCTATTCGCTAGAGCGTTGCCGAATCGGCGACGATACCCCGACGAATGAGCGGAATGGTGTCACGCGCAATCGCGGCGAGCGCGGGTTCGGCGACGTGTGAAATCTGGTCGAGCGAGTCGACGACTTGTTTGGCCCAGCGCACAAAGTCTCCGCCGGCGAGTCCGCACTCGCGAAGAACGTCGTCGAGCCGTTGACCCTTGGCCCAGCGCTGAATGCCGAGTGCGAGTCCGAACGCGAGGGGTGGCGTGATCTCGAGGTCTTCGGCCGTCTCGGCATTGCTCAGCGCGTCCCAAATTCGCTCCATCGCCGTCGTGACGTCGCTGAACGATCCTTTGGGGATTCGCATGTTGATGTTGTTGTCGTCATCGCGACGTGATTCGTACATGACCGTCGACAGGGCGGCGGCGAGAAGCGGGCCGTCGAGCCCCTCCCAGAGCCCCGCGCGCAGACATTCGGCGATCAGAAGGTCGCGCTCGCCGTAGATGCGCTTGAGCGCCGCGCCGGCGTCGGTCAGGGTGTAGTCATCGCCATCCTGGACGAGATAGCCGTGAGCGTGGAGTACGCGACAGACCCGGTCGAAAACGCTCGCGATGGCGCCGGTCTTGTTCTTAATCTGGTTCGCGATGCGATCGGTCTGGCTCTGCAGTTTCCAGAACCGTTCGCCCCAGCGGGCGTGCTTTTCGCGGTCGGGGCACGGGTGGCACGAGTGTTTGCGCATCCGGCCGCGCAACTTTTCGATGTGGTCGGCGCGCTTCTTCGCAACGGCGTGGGGCGTGTGTCCGCCTCGCTCGTTTTTGCCCTCTAGGTCGGTCAGTTCGCGACGAATCTTGGAATACTCGCGGAAGTCCCCGAGGTGGCAGTCCATCGCTTCGGAATACTCGGCGAGCGACTTCTGGCTCTGTCGGACCGTTACCGACAGGTCCACCACGGCACGGTCGGCCTGGAACTGCGCAAACGACTGTTCGAGAATTTCGCGCGCTGCATTACGCCCGTAGCGTTCGATGAGGTTCACCGCCATGTTGTAGGTCGGCACGAAACTCGAATACAGCGGATACGAGCGGCGAGACGCGAGCATGCCCAGCGCGTGCGGGTTCATGCCATCCCGCCAGACGATGACCGAGTGACCCTCGACGTCGATTCCGCGACGGCCGGCGCGACCGGTCAACTGGGTGTATTCCCCCGGTGTGATGGCGACGCGAGATTCCCCGTTGTACTTGTCCATCTTTTCGAGAACGACGCTACGGGCGGGCATGTTGATTCCCAGCGCGAGGGTTTCCGTCGCGAAAACCAGTTTGACGAGCTTGCGGCGGAACAGGTGTTCCACGATTTCCTTGAACACGGGGATCAACCCGGCGTGGTGTGAGGCGACACCGGCCAAGAGCGAGTCCTCCCACTCGTGGAAACCGAGCGACGACAGGTCTTCCCCGGACAAGTGCGCAGTCCGATTTTCGATGACCGAGCGAATCTCGTCGCGTTCCTCGATGGTCGTCAAGACCTCGCCCGAGAACAACACGTCGCGAACCGCGTTCTCACAGCCTTTTCGGGAAAAGATGAAGAAGATGGCGGGAAGCATTGTGTGGTCATCGAGCACCGACGCGATGTCGACCGGTGCCGAACGGCGCTCGCGGGCATCGCCCGGTCGGGAACGGTTTCGCGGGAACGAACGACGACCGTGGCCACCCGATTGGGGTCCCCCGAATCGTTGTTGTCCGCGACCGAGCCCCTGGACATCCCGATGGATTCGCGGGGGGTTCTGAAACTCGCCGCCCGGTTCGAACAGTTCGTAGAGTTCCCCGCGCGCATACACGTGCTGGAACAGCGGAACGGGTCGGTCCTCTGAGACGATGATGTCGGTGTGTCCGCGAACAGCGGCCAGCCACTCGCCGAATTCCTCGGCGTTCGACACCGTCGCCGACAACGACACGATCGACACGTCTTGGGGTAGGTGAAGGATGACTTCTTCCCAGACGGGTCCGCGGAACTTGTCGGCAAGGTAGTGCACCTCGTCCATGACAACGAACCGAAGGTCTTTCAACAGGTCGCTCTGGGCGTACAGCATGTTGCGCAAGACCTCGGTCGTCATGATGACGATGCGCGCCCTCGGGTTGATGCTCGTGTCACCCGTCAAGAGCCCGACCTCGTCAACGCCGTAGATGGCCTGCAGGTCCTGGAACTTCTGGTTCGACAGCGCTTTCATCGGCGTCGTGTAGAACGTTTTGTCCGTCATGGTCTGTTGCGAGAGGTACACCGCGTAATCGGCAATGATCGTTTTGCCCGCGCCGGTCGGCGCGGCGACGAGCACACCCCTCCCCTTGTCGAGCGATTCGCACGCCTTCAGTTGAAAGGCATCGAGTGGGAACGGTTGCGAGCGACGGAATTCGTCGAGGGTGACCGACACTACGCCAGCGCCTTGGCCGCTTTTGTGGCCTGGCGCTTGTCGTGAATCCACGCGATGAAGGCGGCGAGGAAGTACAAACCCAACATCGGTATTGCGAGCAGGAACATCGAGACGACATCGGCGGCAGGGGTTGCCAGCGCCGTGAACGCCGTGATGCCGACGACGGCCCACCGCCAACCCTTGATAATCGATTTAGCCGAGAGCACGCCCATGAAGTTGAGGAGAACGAGGAAGACGGGAAGAACGAAACCGATTCCGATGGCGAGAACGAACTTGATCGAGAAGTCGAGGTAATACTTCGCGGTGAGGAGCGTGGTCGACCCGTCTGGCGCAAAGCTGGTCATGAGCTCGACGACGTGGGGAAACAGCCACCAGCCCGTGCCACAGCCCGCGAGGAACAGTGGAATTGCCGTGAGCAGAAATCCGAACGCGAAGCGCCTTTCGCGCCGGACGAGTGCCGGCGTGATGAACGACCAGATTTGCCACAGCCAGATGGGGCTCGAGGCGACGATTCCGACGGTCATGGCTATGGCAATCTTGGTATCAAATGCCTCTGAAATCGAGGTGTAGTTGATCTGCGCGATGCGACCGCTGTCGTTTGCGACGTCCATGAGGGGTGCGGCGAGTAGTGACCAGACGAAATCGGCCACAAAAAATCCGCCCACGGATGCAGCAGTTATCGCCAGTGCCGCCTTGACGAGCCGACCGCGAAACTCGACGAGATGCTGGCCGAGCGACATGCGCCTCTCGGAGTTTCGAGCCATTGTTACTTAGACGGCGTCTTCTTCGAGTCGTCATCCTTGGGGGACGTCATCTCGTTCCGGAAAATCTTCAACGACTCGGCGAGGCTTTTCGCGAGGCCGGGGAGCTTGGGCGCTCCGAAGACGAGAAGAATGACGACGAGAAGGATGAGGAAGTGCCATCCGTTGAGGTTGCCGAGCATGCTGAACTCCTTGCGTTGTGGTGACAGTCTATCGCTGACTAGACGTTTTGAGCGTACGCGTCGAGCGCGTTACGGGCGAATAGGGCCACGGCCGCTCGCGTTGTGGCTGGTCCGTCGATGGCGGCGATGCCTGAGAGCACGCTGATCATGCGAATGGCGCTCCCTTCGTGCGAGAACGGCAGGGTGAGTCGTTTGCGTCCGCCGGTTTCGACTTGCTTGACTCCGGGGCGCAGATAGGACGCGATGAGCGGCAGCGCCTCGGGGTCGATGACGAGGTCAACAAGAAGGTCGTCTTCGCTTTCGCTGAACAGGGATGACGTCAGCATCAGAGCGTCGATCGACCGTGGTTCGATGGGAGTGTCGAGCAACACGAGGCCTTCCATGCTGTCGAGGTTGAACGTTCGGATGTCGTCGCGCTGCAGGCAATACCCCTTGAGGTAGCGCTGCCCGCCCTCCAGGTCTTGGCGGTAGGGGTCGACATCGCGCTCCCCTCGCTCTCCTTGATTGTTCGTGTAGGTGAAGCGGATGCGAACGCCCTTTTCGATCGCGTCCTGAATGAGGTTCGCGTGGGGATTGTTCTCGTCGACTTCGACGGCGAAGGCGTCAGTGACCTGGTTCGATTCGGGGCCGCGCAGTTTGGCAACGAGTCCGTCGAACTCGGGAATCCGACGGTAGTGCGGGTGTGCCTTGAGTAGTTCGAGACCGGCAAGGAACACCGCGCGTTGCTTCGCGCTGAAGGGCGCCGGGACGTGCATGACCTCGGCGACGGTGAGGATAATGACCTCGTTCTCTTCGAACTCGTCCCAGTCGATGTTGAACAGCTCGGTGTCGAAGTTGTACCGCGCTTCGTTGGCTCCGCCGTCACACGCAATGGTTTCGACGGCGTCGGCAACCCGCTTGGGCGTCGTGCCAAACTGCGCCGCAACCTCGGCAACAGTCACCGATCCGCGCAAGAGTACGAAGGGCACGATGGCGAGGAACAGGTTGAGGCGGTCGCGCGCACTGTCGCCGATGGGCCTAGCCATGGTCGCTCACGAGCCTCTCGAGTCGCGCGACGACGGCATCACGCAACGACGCAGGTGACAACACGATTGCTTCGGCTCCGTATTCACAGAGCTCGTCGGCGAGAACCGCTTCGTCCAGGAAGTGAATCGTGTAGGTGTCTCCGTCGATCGCGGTGTGGCGACGGTTCGCGAGGGCAACCGATGCCTTGGTTCCCGGGGTCACCCGAATTGTCGCGTGAAGAGAATCCCACAGCGCATCGAGGTGCTCCACAAACAGCCCAGCTGCCCGCGTGTCCGGTTTCTGCGCGGGAGTGGCATTCGACACGGGCGACACTTTGCCGACGATGCGACGCAACAAAAAGGTGCGTTCCGCTTCGCGGTCGTGATCGAACGCGAGCAGGTGCCACCGTCCGTCATAGTTGACGACGGACAGCGGGGTGACGGTTCGGATTTCGTACTTTGCGTCACCCGGTTTGAGATACGGGAAGCGGACGACCTGGTTCTTCGAAATTGCCTCGGACACCGCCGGATACGCCGCGTCGTGAGTGTCGATGCGCGGAGCGAGGTTGGCCGCCGCGGAATCGACCCCATCCGCCGCCAACAAACGCAGTCGGGCCTCGCTCGCTTCGACCGAGTGTGCGCTTTCGCTCCAGACGGCGCTCGCCGCGGTCAAGAGGGACAGTTCGGCGGCGCTGAACGCAAACGTGTATTCGTCCTGCGGGATGATGTACACCGCGTCGGCGGGGTTCTCAGATTCCGACGTTTTGAGCGGGATGCCCATCGACTTGAGTTCTTCTTTGTCGCGTTCGAACTTTTTGTTCAGCGAGTCGGTTGCGCCGTTTGCGCCGAACTCGTCGCGATACCCCCGAACGTTCTTAAAGATGTCGGCTTTGGACATTCCGCGGTTGGACGGAAGAAGCGCGAGCAGCAGGCAGAAGAGTCGCTCTTCTGCAGAAACGTCCGCGTCGAATTTGTCCACCACACCGCCACTCTAATTGGCGCAACTCACCAAATCGTGACATTTCCTTGTGGGCGAAACTATTTCGTTCCCAGGATGTCGATGACGAAGATCATCGTTGCGTTGGCCGGGATGCTCGTCGGTTCCTGGCCGGCGGGGTAACCCTCCGATGGCGGAATGGCCACCAGCACTCGAGAGCCGACGGTCTGACCAATGAGGGCCTTGGCGAAGCCGGGGACGACTCCGATTCCGGCGTTATCAATGAACGACTGAGCAACAAGATCTATCGGTCGGTTGGTGTCCCACGTGGAATCAAAGACCGCACCGCCCCACACCACTCCGGTGTAGTGAACGACGACCGTTTGACCTTCGGCGACGACCTCACCATCGCCCATCGTCAAAGTCGAGATGCGAAGTTCGGTCGGAGGCGCGATGTTGGGGACCGCAATTCCCGGACGTCCGTCTGGCGCGGTCGTCACGGCGGGCATGCCGTCCTGGGCAAACTGCGGAAGGCCACGTGCCGAATGCGGGTAAACACCGATGACGTCGAACACGACCACGACGGTGTCATTCGGATCCACGCCGCTCCCGCTCTGGGTACCAAAAATCTCCCCGGTCGTTCCCGTGAGTGTGAACCGCTCACCGGCTCGGTGACAGAGGAACGCGTCGCTCAGCACGATGGACTCAGCGACGACGGGAATTCGTTGCGAGGGCGAATCGTTCGCGCCGTAAGCCGTAGCCGTGAGAACAGACTTGTCAAGACCGGCGTACACGGTCGCCTCAAAGTCGACGTAGTAACCGGATTCGATGACGTCACCCGCGCCGGGAATCACCGTTGCTGTGCCCGCGTCACGGCCGACGAACGGTGTCGGGAAATCGACTACCGGCGTCTGTCCGAAGAGGCCCGACACGGACACGAGGCCCGCCGAGCTTTCCCCCAAAGGGTTTTCACAAGGACTGCCCGCGGGCGAACAACCCACGAGAGCGACAGCAGACAGGGCGGCGACAAGCGCTAGGGCAACGGGGCGAGCAGTGAAACGCACGGAAACCTCTTTCGACACGCTCAGTCTATTCGCCGAGTCGGCGCGCGTTTTCAGCGAGAGC
>JAEMRP010000195.1 GCA_016463265.1 Microbacteriaceae bacterium
CCGAAATGATGACGTCGACGAGGTGGCCGTCTCGTTCGTCGGCCTCGACGACAATTAGTTTTCCGCCGGGAACCTTGTATTCACCCTTCATGCGGGGATGGATCGGAGTCGTTCCGTGAGCCACGCCGAGAGATCGGCAAAGACCTCGTCGCGGTTCGTTTCGTTGTAGACCTCGTGACGGGCGCCTTGATACAAAATCAACGTCACATCGCTGTAGCCGACCTTGACGTATCGATCCGCGAGCGCCACCACCGACTTCTCGTTGCCCAGCGAATCGTCGTCTCCTTGCAAAATAAGAATCGGAACGTCACGCGCCGGAGGCTTGGGAGTGCCCAAAAGTTGGAGCGCACCACGAATTCCGAACTGTTTCATAATGTCCACAGTAAAAATGAAGGGGTCGTCGACCTTGTCGTGGTGAACTGTCACATCACGGGTCATCCATTCATGTCCGGTTGTTCCGAGATGTGCATGTCGTGCGTTGAGATCCCCACCGTTCATGGTGAATAGGGTTCGAAGCGCAGTTCCTGACCACACCGCAACATCAGCGTCGAACGTGCCCGCATCGAGGGCGACCTGCCCCAAGAGTGACCCCATCGAGTGGCCGAGGAATGCGATTGGCAGTCCCGGGTTATCCAAGCGAGCGATTCGCGTCATCTGGTTGATGGAATCAATCGCGCCGTTCACGCCGCGCGGACCGAGATAGCCGAATTTATCGACATTGCCATTCCATTGACGAAGTCCCGTCTCGCCGTGCCCGCGGTGGTCGTCGGCGTACACCGTGAAACCCCGATCCACCAGGTACTGAGCAAGTTGCTCGTAACGCCCTCGGTGGTCCCCTTGTCCGTGAGAGATCTGAGCGACGGCGACAGGTTTCGGCGAGGCCCATCGGGTGAAATGAATCGTGACGCCGTCCGAATCGAGGTAAGTGTGGGAGGTTCCGCGGACTGAGGCCATGCGCCCCATATTAGGCGGTGCGGGGCAAACCGCCTCGCCTGCCTAGGATGAGAGACATGGTCGTTCGTCGTCAACGTAGTGCACGTGAACCGAGACCCTCAATGTTTCGGGCTCTGGCAAATCGCAACTTCCGCATCTGGATCATCGGGGCTCTCCTCGCCAACATCGGCGGATGGGGCCAACGCGCGGCACAGGATTGGCTCGTCCTCACCGAACTCACCAATAATGACGCCGTCGCATTGGGCTTCAGCCTCGCTCTTCAATTCGGTCCGATTCTGATTCTCGGGCCGTTTGTCGGGCCGTTCATCGACCGATTCCCCGGTCGGATCATCATCTTGTGGGCGGCTGTCATCGAGACTCTATTCGGTATCATTCTCGGAATCGCCGTTCTGACCGGTGTTGCCACACTCGGTCTCGTGTATGCGCTCGCTCTCGGTCTCGGAATTGTCCAAGCAATAGAAACGCCGACCCGGCAAATCTTTGTCAACGAACTTGTCAGCAAAGATAACGTTCCCAATGCCATCGGCCTCAATTCGATGATGTTCAACTCATCGCGGCTCGTCGGTCCGGCGCTGGCCGGAATCGGAATCTCATTGGTGGGGACGGGCTGGACTCTTCTTTTTGCCGGGTTCAGCCTCGCCTGTGCGGTAATCGCCATTTCCATGCTCCGTCGCAGCGAATTGCACACCGTCCTGAAGGCCCTCAAGGAACGCGGTCAATTCCAAGCCGGGCTTGCCTACATTCGATCCCGCGCGGACCTCCTCATCGTGCTCACGATGTTGTTCGTCGTTGGCACACTCGTGTTCAATTTCGGGATTTTTTCAGCAACCATGGCGGTCGTCGAATTCGGGCTCGGGGCGCACGACTACGGTTTCATCATGTCGGCTTTGGCCGTGGGATCTCTCGTTGGGGCTCTCCTCGTCGCCCGAAGTTCCCGGCCTCGACTTTCCGTCATCACCATGGCCGCCGCGTCGATTGCTGTCGGAGGTCTGGCCGCATCGCTAGCACCGACCGTGACGACGTTCGTTGTCCTCTTCCCCATCTTGGGCTTCGGTGCGGTGCTCATGGTTGCAACAATCAACGGTTATATCCAAACCACGACGG
>JAEMRP010000038.1 GCA_016463265.1 Microbacteriaceae bacterium
CGGCAACGCGGTCGCCGTGTTCGGCAATGGCTGACGTCACCCATTCCGGATTCGCAAGTGCGGCCGTCCCCAGATTGACGCGCCGCACACCGGCAGCAAGCGCACGGTCGAGCGACTCCTCGTCCCGAATGCCCCCCGACAGTTGAATGTTGATCGACCCGGCGAGTTCATCGACGACCCGGCGCAACACCTCGGTGTTGTTGCCACGGCCGAACGCCGCATCGATATCCACAAGGTGTAACCACTCGGCGCCGTGGTGGACGAACTCCCGGGCGACGTCGAGCGGGTCGCCGTGGGTCGTCTCGGACCCGGCGGCACCCTGCGTGAGTCGAACCGCCTGGCCGGCGGCGACGTCCACAGCGGGGAGAAGGATGAGTTTCGACATGGTGGCTTTCGGCTAGAACGAGGCGATCCAGTTACGCAGAAGGTGCAGGCCAGCATCGCCGGAATTCTCGGGGTGAAACTGGGTGGCGGACAGCGGACCGTTTTCGACGGCGGCGATGAATCGTTCGCCGTGAGTCGCATAGGTCACGCGCGGTGCGGCGAACGCGCCATAGGCCTCGAGCGTCCACTCGGTTGCCGCGTGCGAATGCGTGAAATGGAATAGTTCACCCTCAATGCCGGCGAAGAGCACGGAATCGGGTGCTGCCTCGACGGTGCTCCAGCCGGAGTGCGGCAGTGTCGGCGCATCCAATTCGGTGACCACGCCTGGCCACTGAGCGAGTCCCTCGGTGTCGACGTCGCCCACGATGGCGCCATCAAACAGGATCTGCATGCCCACCCCGATAGCCAGGACCGGTCGACCACCGGCGAGACGTCGTTCGATGAATTCGTCGCCGTGCACCGCACGAAGTTGCTCGATAACCGCGGCGAACTCTCCGTCGCCGATGACCACAAGCCCGTCCGCGTTCGCAATAAGGTCGCGGTCATGCGTGACGGTTGCCTCCGCGCCAGCGGCTGTCAGCGCATCCACCACCGAGTCCACATCGCCCAAACCGATGTCGAGAACGGCGACGGCTGGGCGTTGGGTGGGGCTCACACATCAATTCTAGGCGAGGGCGTGTCGATCCCATTTGGCTGTTGGCTGGCATATAGCCCTCGATAGGTAACAATGGGAACCGATGCCCCTCCGATTCACACACCCCTACATCGCATCCACCGAGATGGACGCCGTACGTCGCGCCATCGAGTCCGGCCACACCTGGGGCGACGGGCCATTCACGCTCTCCGCCGCCAAACGACTCACTGAGATGCTCGATGCGGCCCACGTTGCCATCGTCACGTCGGGAACCGATGCCGCCGAACTCGCGGGGATTGTTGCCGATTTCGGACCGGGCGACGAAGTAATCGTTCCGTCCTACCAGTTCCCGTCCGCCGGCCTCTCGGTCGCTCTTCGAGGCGCGACTCCAGTGTTTGTCGATGTCAATCCGCGCACGGGCAACCTCAACGTCGACCACGCCGCGGCGGCAGTGACCCCCAACACTCGGGCCATCACGTTCGTGAACTACGCGGGTGTCAACGCGGACACAAGCGCCATTCGTCGCATCGCCGACGAGCACGACCTCATTGTCATCGAAGACAACTGTCATTCCCTCGGTGGAACCGCGGACGGCGAACCGATGGGGCGCCTCAGCGACCTCGTCCTCCACTCGTTCCAGGCAAGCAAGAACATCTCATGTGGCGAAGGAGGTGCACTCGTGGTCAACAATCCGGCCTACGTCGAACGCACAGAAATCGCCCGCGAGAAGGGCACAAACCGCGACCGATTCTTGCGCGGCGAAGTCGACCGCTACACCTGGGTTGACCTCGGTTCGAACTATCTTCCCAGCGATGTTCAAGGAGCGATGCTCGACGCCCAACTCGCGGATCACGACATCATCCAGGACCGTCGAATGTCTGCCTGGGGTTCGCTCAACGACGGGATAGCCGAATGGGCGGAAAACTCCGGCGTCGAAATCATGGAGGCGGGTGCGGGAAACAATCACACTGCTCACCTGTTTTACGTGTTGTTGCCCGACCAAACGCGACAGCGTGCCTTCATCGATCACCTCGCTGCGCGCGGCGTTCCGTCTGCGACCCACTTCCAGCCGCTGCACACCGCAGATGCGGGCGAACGATTCGGTCGCTCGTTCGACTCAGGCGAGCACGCGACGTCATTCGCGTCGCGCATTGTTCGGTTACCAATGCACGCGAATCTGACGGTGACCGACATTGACCTTATTGTCGACAGCGTGACGTCGTTCGAGGTCGCCAACTAGCGACCAAGCACCGTGACCCGGTATTCGGCCGATGTCATGACCCTGCGTCCAAGTATTTGCATCGACTTGTGCACTCGTTCGACGAGGTCCGCGTTCGTTGCCAATTGCTCGCGGCGATGATCGAGATAGATTCCGTCTTCGAGGCCGACCCGAACGCCACCGCCGGCTGCAAGCGCCATCATTGTTGCCGACGTCTGTGCGTCCCCCAAACCAGCACCGTTCCAGCGCGCTTCAGTGGGAAGTCGGTCGATAGCAAGACCAAGTTCTGCCGGTGTCGCTTGAATCCCGGCGATGTTCCCCAGGAAAATGTTCGCCGGGAACTCGCCGACGAGAATTCCCTCGCGCTGCAGTACATGCGCAAAGTTGACCATCCCCAAATCAAAGATTTCGAGCTCGGGAACGATTCCCCGGTCTCGCATGATCGTCGCGAGCGCACGAATGGTCGCAGGCGCGTTCACGGACGGGCCATCTAGGAAATTGAGTGACGACATCGTGAGAGACGCAACCTCGGGTTTGGTGTCTCCGTCGAGTGCCAAGACATCCGCCCGTTTTTCGAGTTCGGCGAAGTTCCGACCAGACGTCGACACGTTGATGACGAGGTCTGGGTGTCGGTCGCGAATACGCGTGATGATGTCGGCGTAGACATCGCGCTCCCACGTTGGAACACCATCCACATTCCGAGCGTGAAGGTGCACAGCGGAAATACCAAGTGCAACCGCCGCCGACACGTCATCGGCAATCTCGGCGGGGGTAATGGGGACGTGCGGCGTCATCGCCTTTGTCGGGATCATCCCGGTCGGCGCAAGGACAATCGGGACAGGTTTCGCTAGTTCGTCACGCAATACGGGCATGTCGTCTCCCACTCCTCTATTGACTTGAGTACTCGTGCCGGGCTACCGACAACGACGCTGAAGGCCGGCACGTCTTTTGTAACCACGGCACCCGCACCAACAATGGCACCCGCACCAATGGACAAACGAGGAAGGACAACCGCGCCAGCCCCAATAAAAGCGCCAGCACCGATCGTGATTTCACCCGCAAGGGTAACTCCCGGTCCAACGTGGACGAAGTCACCGACCACCGTGTGATGCCCGATCGAGGATGCGCGATTGATGTTCGCAAAACACCCGATTCGAGCCTGCGCCCCGACCACGACGCCCGCGTTGATGTAAGCGCCGTGACCCACGTTCGCGCTGAGGGGCACCGCCGATGTCTTGTCGACGAGCGGGACGGGGTTGCTCCATCCAGCGCTGTGCGTGGCAACTGCGCTTGCTCGACGGGCTTCAGAGGAACCTGTCCCAATCACAAACTCGACAGAACGATCCGAGACGGTCGATTCCTCCGTGAGGTTGGGAAGGACAAGGTCCGCACCTCCGACGTTGTCGACACACAGTGGGTCACGGCCAGCGCGGGTCGCCGACTCAATCACATCCCACACGTAAGGCGCGGAAACGGCGACGATTCGAAGGGGTTGGGTTGTCATGTTAGCGTCTCCAATGCTCGTCGAAGTGCGCGTGGGTCAATCTCGAAATTTGGGGGACCACCGGCTCGGACTGCTCGAACGTCGTACAGACTCGCGCCACGCGCAGAAAGAACCGAGTTATGGAATGTCACATCCATAGCTTTGCGTCCCTTGTCTTTATTGTGAACCATCACTAGACGGGATTCCCGCGGCATCACCATCGACCAATTCAATGCGCTCCCTTGTTCCCCAATCATGTCAACCGTCGACGCAACAAGGTCGACTTGCTCGTCGAACGACAGCAGCTCGGGGACGATAGTTTCGTACCCGTATTCTTCGGCGAGCGCGCGAATCTCATGACGATTCGCGCAACCACCTCGTTCACCCGAATCATCACGGCGTGCAAAATACACTCGACGTGGCGCTGTGGGTGGCGATGCCACGGTGAACCGTTCGACAAAGTCGCTCATCCATTTCGGGTCAGAACGAGCAGTTCGGCGCTCGGGTTGCAATTGCGTTGACACAATGAGTTCCGGAACACGGATGAGGTGTTGTAATTGGGCTCGCGAGACACGAGTGATGTTGTGGAGTGAAACGCCCAAACGATTCATCAACGCGCGATCGTCCCAGGCATAATCGTTGACGAGGAGTTCCATCGAAGAATCAAATCTGGTCAACGCATCGACTCGCGGTGCAACCTGTAACAACGCGTGTCCAAAGGTGCGTTGCTTCGTGAGTGCCAGGCCAGCTCGTTCCGCAGACTCTGCGACGATCCATCCGTCGATGTTGGAATCATGGAACGGTTCGCCAAAATAGGTTCCAGACAAAACTGTTCCGTCTTCCAGCAACACCGACCCATCCGGGGCGACGATAGCGTTCTTCACGGACATCAGCCACGGCCCGAGCGAGTGCTCCCGAAGCACGTCGGTTGACTGAGTGCGCCAGCGACCATCTTCAAACACTTGATGCGCATCAACTGTCGTTTCGGTTACGTCATAATCCGGTCTCGAAATCACCTCAACACCGCGAGGCAGTGCAAGGCCACGTCGAAGTGCGTCGTCCATCTCGAATCGGCCCGATGCGGTGACACGGCTTGGGTCCCTCCGATGTCGCACGTTCGAATCGACGACAACAATTTCGGCCGACTGCCGTGCGAACTGAACGAACGGTGTCAACGCTGCCGATTCAAGCGTTAACTTCGTCGCATTGGCGACTGCGCTCATCACGCTCTCGGCAGACGGGCTGCGAATCGCAACCAACAGTGCGCCCGCCTTCTCGTGTTCGAATCGAATGTCGGCGATTACCGCGGCGTTCACGAATTTGCCATTCTCATGGTTTTGTTCGAGATAGACATTCCTCACCGTTGACGTCTCTGATGAGCGAACCGCATTCGAAAACGACTCAAGTTGTGCATCGTTGAACCTAGGCGATGGCAACCGAACAAAAACAGCGGACGGAACGCGGTGAGCAGACCCTCGGCGCAGGATGGTTCCCGCAATCGAAAGACCACAGGCTTTCGCCATCCACGAGACTGCCTGCAACGATGGCGACACAATTGCCGCAAGTCCAGGACGAGTTCGCGCGAGTGTCGCAAGTCGCGGACCGACGTTGGAAACCAACCCAACGAATGAATCGCGGAACGACATAATGAACGCTTTTTCTTCTCGGTGGTCAATCGTCTCGGGCGCGTTATTTCGGTGGTTGCGGATCCCAAAATTCGCGCTCAGAATCCAGGCGCCACGAGACCAAACTGACATGTCAGGAAAAACCGTCGCGTCACCGATTGAGATGACGAGCGGACCGAACTCGTCGTTCTCGATTACTTGGACGTGCTTCGGCCATTTCGCTCTCGAATCAAGGTCGATAGTTCGCAACCGGTGCAGCGCGCGTTGGATGAGCGAATACATGACTAAAGCTCCGTGCGCCCAAATCGGCGACATGTTGGCAACGAACGACATCGAGGTTTAGTCACAAGCCAACAGTAGCGCGCGCCCGAGAGGGGAATCTTCACAATTCGTTCACTCGCCATTCACCCGAAACACGGCGGGTTTAGGGTCAGCCTTGTCACTCTGTAAACGTGAACATTCGCTCGTATGTGGCAATTGGGGATTCGCTGTCGGAGGGAATGGGCGACCGTTTCTTCCTCGATCATCGAGTTGGAAGCGGGTGGACCGACCGGCTCGCGCACCTGCTCGCGACCGACGCTGCCGATCGGGGCGATTCGTTCGAATACGCCAACATTGCGATTCGGGGTTGCAAGCTCGAAGACATCATGGAGGACCAGGTCGAGCACGCGATTGCGTTGCGGCCCGACCTCGTCACGATTCTTGCGGGCAGTAACAACTTCTTTAGCAACGTCGAAACGGTCGAGCGTCTCGAACGCATTTTCCGGGCAGGACTGCAGCGCCTCAAAATTGCGGGCATCCACGTCGTCGTCGCGAACACCATCAACCCTTGCCACTTGCGCTTCTTCGGACCGGTTCGTCCCAATGCCCTTCGAATGTCCCGGATGATTGACCGCGTGGCCGCGGACTTGGGATTCCCTGTTATCGATGTTTTCGGGATGAGCGAGCTCGAGCACCTCGAGTTCTGGCACCGCGACATGGTCCACTTCTCTGCGATAGGCCACGCACAGATCGCGAACGCGGCCGCCGAACTCTTGGACACCACCGCCCGCTACTCGCCGAGCGACTACGAACCGAGTTTCGCGGCGGATCGCCCGTTGCGCGAGACCGTGGCTTGGTTCCTGCGCGATGTCGTGCCGTTCATCGATCGACGACTGCGTCGAACCTCGTCGGGGGTTGGAATTGCGCCGAAGCTTCCCGCGCTTGTTCCGTGGGCGCTCGTCCCCGAGGTCGAGGATTACTTGCGACGAGAACTCGTCGCCGTTTAGACCCGCAGACCCGTCTCGGTGTCGAAAAGGTGATGTGACCCTGCGCGAACACTGACACCGACCTCGGCACCTTCGACAATGCCGTCCATGCGCGACGCTTCGACCACGGCCGTCAGCGAGTGCCCCGAGGCCTCTACTTGAACAATCGCACGCGGTCCCAGCAACTCGATCACGCCAATGCGTCCACGACTCGCTGACTTTCCGCCGACCTCGAGAACGATGTCGTCCGGACGAACCCCCAGAATCTTTGTCCCCGCCGAAACACCAGCGACGGCCAGCGTCAGCCCCGACTCCGACACGAACTTTCCGGTCGAGAACGTTCCGTCGAGAAGGTTCATCTTCGGGCTTCCCACAAACGACGCCACGAACGTGCTGTTCGGCTTGTCATAGACGTCTTTAGGGTTTCCCTGCTGGGCAATCTCGCCGTCGCGCATCACGACGATGAAGTCAGAGAGCGTCATTGCTTCTTCTTGGTCGTGCGTCACGAACAGCGAGGTGATTCCGAGCCGGCGCTGCAGTTGAAGCAACTCGGTTCGCATTTCGACCCGCAACTTCGCGTCGAGGTTGCTCAGGGGTTCGTCGAACAAGAACACAGAGGGCTCGCGAATGATGGCGCGCCCGATCGCCACGCGCTGTTGTTGCCCGCCCGACAGGTCTTTGGGCTTACGGTCGAGCAGCTCGGACAGCCCCATCGTTGCGGCGACGGCCTCGGCGCGTTTCAACGCTTCTGCACGATTCACCCGAATCGCCCGCAGCGGGAACGCAAGGTTCTCGCGAACAGTAAGGTGCGGATACAGCGCATAGTTCTGGAACACCATCGCGATGTCGCGGTCTTTGGGTTCGAGTTTTGTGACGTCCTTGTCGCCGATTCGGATCGACCCCGACGTGACGGGTTCGAGCCCCGCAATCATGCGGAGCGTGGTGGTCTTCCCACACCCAGACGGCCCGACAAGCACCGTGAACGCCCCATCCGGAAGTTCGAGATTGAGACCCTTGACGACGGTGGTGTCGCCGTACTTTTTGACGACATTGTCGAACGTTACGCGTGCCATGTTTCTGTTCCTGTCCTTATCCCTTGACGGCTCCGCCACTGATTCCCTGAACCAGTCGCTTTTGCACGAAGAAGCTTGCGATCACCACGGGGATGATCGCGATGAGAATCGCCACCGACATCGGCCCCAGCTCGACACCGCGGAAGGTGTTGAAACCCGCGATTGCCACGGGCAAAATCGTCGAGTTGGCGGGCGACAAAATGAGCCCGTAGAACATGTCGTTCCACGACAACGTAAAGCCGAAAATGGCCGCCGCGCCGATTCCTGGCAAAACCTGTGGCAACACGACGAGTCGGAACGTGTCGAATCGACCGAAGCCGTCCACCCGCGCTTGTTCCTCAATCTCTTTCGGCACGGCCGCAAAGAACCCGATGAGGAACCAGGTGACGACCGGAACGACGAAACTGAGGTGAGAAAAGATGATGGGCACGAGCGT
>JAEMRP010000001.1:0-3948 GCA_016463265.1 Microbacteriaceae bacterium
GTCATGTTCATTAGCCTAACGAGCCAGAATGGTGGGGTGGTAGTCGGACGAATCACCCGCGGAACGACGGGCACGAACCGCCTTCGGCGCGCCGACCGATGGCTGTCTCGTCACGCGCGTTTTCGCGCAATGCACGACCCGCTCGTCATCGATCTCGGTTACGGCGCAATGCCACACACGACACTCGAATTGGCTGACCGCCTCGCGAGCGTCCAGCCCGGGCTTCGCGTTATCGGAATCGAAATCGACCCCGAACGCGTCACCACCGCACAATCCAGCGCGACTGATCGGGTCTCGTTCATTCGTGGCGGTTTTGAAATTCCGCTTCCCGGGAATCGCACGGCAGAGGTGATCCGTGCCTTCAACGTTCTGCGCCAATACGACGAGCCAGAGGTCGCCGAGATATGGGCGCGAGTTCAAACCCGTTTATCGCCAGACGGAATTTTCCTTGACGGAACGTGCGACGAAATCGGTCGCGTGGCGACGTGGGTCTCGCTCGGTGCGAGCGGGCCCGAGTCGTTCACCGTCGCGCTTCGGTTGGCCGGACTAGAGTTTCCCAGCATCGCGGCTGAGCGTTTGGTCAAAGCGCTGATTCATCGAAACGTCGAGGGTGAGGCAATTCACCGATTCCTCGGGGACCTCGATCGACACTGGGCGGTCGCTGCGCCACTTCAGGTCTATTCCCCGAGCCAACGTTGGATCGCGACGGTTCGAGCGATGAAAGAGTCGGGTTGGCCGGTTCAGGGAACTTCCGCCGCGTGGCGTCTCGGCGAGATTACGGTCGACTGGGACGCAGTCGCTCCGCGGCGGTAGCACCCGCGCTGGGCGGAACAAGAACCTGCTGGGTGGCGGTCAACGGATGGTCATCGTGGACGACGCTCAATAATGCGGTGACGTCGACGTTTCGCTTGATAACCGCGAGCGCCACGGGGCCGTCTTCGAAGTGGTTTCCGGCGGTGGTGACCCTACCGACCAGGTCGCCCCCCGCCCAGACTGGGTCGGATGCCTCCACGAAGACGGAATCCGAACCGTCCAGGTGTAGGCGCACGAGTCGCCGCGGTGGGTGCCCGACGTTGTGAATCTTGGACACCGTTTCTTGCCCCGGGTAACACCCTTTGGACAGATGGACGGCGGTTCGGAGCCAATCGAGTTCATGCGGGAGGGACCGATCATCGACCTCGGCCATCGATGGGCGTCCAGCGACAACGCGCAAGGGATCGACGAGGTCAGCGCCGATAACATCGACGGGCGGTTTTTCCCCGGCGGGCAATAGTGTTTCGACCCATGACCATGCGGGAATGCTGGCGTCACCGTAGGTTATTCCGCCGGGGGCGACATCGGGCCACGGATCGGTCCAGGCGAGGTCACCGAACGCAACAGCGCCACCCCACACCGAGAACTGGGACGACACGTCGGCGGCCTGGACGTCCTCCATGAAGATTCGAGCATCGAGCCACGCCGCAACGTCCACCCCCAATGCTCCGGGGACAACGAGAAGCGTGCCGTCAGACGATTCGAGGACGTGGATGCTGTGTTGGATTCGTCCCTGACCGTCGAGCTCGAGGGCGTCACGCGAGTCTCCGACAGCGAGACCGCGCAGGTCTTGACTGAGGGTCGCGTTGAGCACGTCGAATCGGTCTGGGCCCGTCACGAGGACGACACCCGCGTCGATTGATACCGCTAGGTCCCCCTCGACCAGTCGTCGTTGGTCGACGAAGGGGTTAGACATCGTTAGCGCTGACCGCGGAAGAGCCGAACGAGAACGACGATACTCGTGAAGCCGATCGCGACGAACGCGAGCCCCAACAACGCCAAGAAGAAGATTTCGAACCAAAAGATCATGGTTCTAGCCTAAACCGTTACTCAACCACGCGCCCACGAAACCGACGGCCCCGATGACGAGGCTCCCCGCCGTCGTGAACGCCAAGCGATTGACGAGACCCTTCTTTCGTTGAATCGACAATTGGATGACGAACGACAACACGAGTGAAGCCCCGATTGTTGCCGAAATCACCGCGGCCCATTGGGTGGACCCCAGCGTCACCGCGTAAACACAACCGGCGATTGTGACAATCCACGAGGGAACAGCGGATGCTATTCGGCGGGGCATGTCTCCATGCTAAACGCGCCTAGACTTTATCGAATCGTGGGAGGGGTGGGCCGTGTCTCGAATTCTGTTGCTTTCCCCCGCTTCCGCAATGGTCATTCCCGCTCTGGCGTTGTTGCCACACGAACTAACCGTCGCACCTCTCTCGCCACAATCGATCGCTTCTCACTCCGACGTCGATCTTGTCCTCATCGACGGAGTGACCGACCTGGTCGCGGCCAAGTCCATGGCCTCGGTGTTGGCCTCTGCACAGTTGCCCGTGCCCGTCCTCATCGTGGTCTCTGACACGTCGTTGTCTGTTCTGGATGGCTCATGGGGAATCTCTGACTTCGTGCTGCCGTCCGCGTCTCTCGCCGAAGTCGATGCACGAATCCGTCTGGCCGTGCAGTCCGCGAGCGGCAACGTCGCAACCGGATTGAGCCACTCGGGGGTTTCCATCGACGAATCGAGCTACCAGGCCACGGCCAGCGGACGACCCCTCGACCTCACGTACAAAGAATTCGAATTGTTAAGGTATTTGGTGGCAAATCCGGGTCGCGTGTTTACCCGCGAGCAATTACTCTCAGACGTGTGGGGTTACGACTATTTCGGCGGTACACGAACCGTCGACGTTCATGTTCGCCGACTCCGCGCCAAACTCGGTGACCGGGAATCGGTGATCGGGACAGTTCGCAACGTCGGTTACCGATTTGCGCCAACGGGAGAAGACGAATGAGCGAGACGAACCCCACCACGGGGTCCACCGACGCCGAACTCGACGACGATTGGGACGACGCCCTTCCCGCAAACGACGCCTCGCTCCCTGCGGATCGATTTTTCGACCGCGAATTGTCGTGGCTCGCATTCAACGGGCGTGTACTCGAGCTCGCGAAAGACGAGTCAATTCCGGTGCTCGAACGCGTGAACTTCCTCGCAATCTTTGCCAACAACCTCGACGAATTTTTCATGGTTCGCGTTGCCGGGCTGAAGCGTCGCATCGAAACGGGAATCGCGATTCACAACAACGTCGGTCGGGGTCCTCAGCAGGTTTTATCCGACATCCATGCCGCCGCCCTCGCACTTCAGGTCGATCATGCTCGTCTTGCAGCGGACGTCATTCGCCCGGCGCTGGAGGCCGACGGGGTCGCCATCACGTCGATCGCCGAGCTGTCACCCGCCGACCGCAAAACGGTTGACGAATTGTTCGTCGCGCAGATTTTCCCGGTCCTCACCCCGCTCGCCGTCGACCCGGCGCACCCGTTCCCGTATATCTCTGGACTCTCCTTGAACTTGGCGGTTCGGGTGCAAAATCCGAAGTCGGGCGACGAGAACTTCGCTCGCGTCAAGGTGCCAGCGATTTTGCCCCGATTCGTTGAGTTGCCCGCTTCGGACGATGGAGCGATTCGATTCCTTCCGCTCGAAGATCTCATCGCCCACCACCTCGGTTCCCTGTTCCCTGGGATGGCGATTCTTGATCACCACTTTTTCCGGGTTACCCGAAACGAAGACCTCGAGATCGATGAAGACGAGAGTGAGAACCTCCTCAAAGCGCTCGAAAAAGAACTCTCGCGACGTCGATTCGGGGCGCCCATTCGACTGGAAATCAGTGAGGACATGGATGCTGTCACTCTCGATTTGCTCGTTCGCGAACTCGGAATGGACGAAGGCGAGGTCTATCGTCTCCCCGGAATCCTCGGGCTCGACCAGCTCTTTCAGGTCACGGGAGTCGCGAGGCGAGACCTCAAGTTCGCCCAACACGTGCCGACAACAGTCGCTCAGTTCCAATCCCCCGAGCCCGGATCACCAGCGGATTTGTTTGGCGCGCTCAATGAGGGCGAAGTGCTCGTTCACCACCCCTACGA
>JAEMRP010000001.1:4048-5892 GCA_016463265.1 Microbacteriaceae bacterium
CACGTTGTCTATGGGTTGGTTGGGCTGAAAACCCACTGCAAACTGACCCAGGTGGTTCGCCGAGAGAAGTCGGGGGACATCTCGTACTACTCGCACATCGGAACGGGAAATTACAACCCGAAGACTAGCCGCACTTACGAAGACCTTGGTCTGTTCACGAGTTCAGCCGAGGTCGGCGCCGAATTGACGCGCTTGTTCAACGAACTGAGTGGCTACGCGATTGAAAAGAAATTCAAACGGCTTCTCGTCGCTCCGCGGTATTTGCGTAACGGGTTGCTCAAAAACATTGCCCGGGAAACCGAGGCTGCCCTTGCCGGCGAGAAGTCGGGCATCCGCCTCAAAATGAACTCGCTCGTGGACGAAACAATCATCGACGCGCTCTACCGTGCGAGCCGCGCGGGGGTTCCAATCGATGTGTCTGTGCGCGGAATCTGTTCGCTCGTTCCCGGTCGCGCGGGCTTGTCAGAGACGATTCGTGTGCGCAGCGTGCTAGGGCGTTACCTCGAACACTCGCGCATTTACTCGTTCTACAACGGCGGCAAGCCCTCGACCTACATCGGCAGTAGCGACATGATGCATCGAAACCTGGACCGCAGAATCGAAGTGCTCATCAAGCTTGAGACCCCAGAACACCTCGAACGAATCGATCACCTCTTCGAATTGCACATGAGCGACTCGTCGTCGACGTGGTCACTCGCAGAGAACGGTGAGTGGACTCGCCACAACGGACTCGCTGGCGAACTCGCTGACATCCAGGACACACTCATGTCTGAATACACGGCCCGAAACTCGCGGGGGAAGAACAAGTGAGCAAGCCCGAACCGGTCGTCGCGGCGGGCGCCGTCCCGTGGCGCGTCGTCAACGGGAAATTGCAGGTTCTCGTCGTCTACCGGAAACAGCACCGGGATGTGTCGATTCCCAAGGGAAAAGTCGACCCGGGCGAGACGCTTCCCCACACCGCAGTTCGCGAAATCTTCGAAGAGACCGGCCTGAAAGTCAACCTCGGGCCGTCGCTGGGCTCAGTCCACTACATTCAATCGTCGAACGGCAGACCAAAGACTGTCCACTACTGGGCGGCGGAAGTCGACCCCGTCGCCGAAGCCAAGTCCAAATTCGTGTCCAACGACGAAATCTTCGCCATTGAGTGGCTCAGTGCGAAGAAAGCAATCGCTGCGTTGACTTACGAGCACGACCGCGAACTGATCGACGACGTGCGGTCTCTCTGGAAATCGGGTTCGATGGATACCTTTCCGCTCATCGTTGCCCGCCACGGCAAAGCAACGGCGCACGAAAACTGGGACGGGCTCGATTCGCTTCGTCCGCTTGCAGCCCACGGCATGCAGCAGTCTCGCGACATCGCGGGCGGTCTCGCCGCGTTTGGGCCCACCGCGATTATTTCGTCTCCTGCAATTCGTTGTCTACAGACGATTGCGCCGTTGTCCTACAAACTGGGGATGGAGATTCGCGAGTCGGGCAAGATCTCGCAAGACAAGTGGACGATCGAGGGCGATCGCGTTGTCGACTTTGTGAGTTCGCGCTTGCGGAAAGCGGTTCC
The DNA here is from genome assembly GCA_016463265.1 of Microbacteriaceae bacterium. Lineage (GTDB taxonomy): Bacteria > Actinomycetota > Actinomycetes > Actinomycetales > Microbacteriaceae > MWH-TA3. Next base: position 5,604 of record JAEMRP010000001.1, read on the forward strand.
CGTTGTGATGTGTTCGCACGGTCCGGTCATTCCCCAAATCGTGAGCGAAATCATCTCGCGGACGGGTGGTGCTCTGACCGATGATGCCCGCCGGGCAGCGTCACTCGGAACCGGAGACTTCGCGGTGTTCCACATCGCCAAGAGCGGACGAGGATTCCGGCTCGTGTCGATTGAGACTCACACCGCACCGTAAAAAGTGTCGGGCCGTGGGTTACGCCTCTCGGCACGTTGCCACTCGCGGTGGCTCATAATTAATGGAACCCGGGGAATCCGCACGACCCGACTGTTC
>JAEMRP010000001.1:5992-26632 GCA_016463265.1 Microbacteriaceae bacterium
CTCGCGGTGGCTCATAATTAATGGAACCCGGGGAATCCGCACGACCCGACTGTTCCAGTGTACGAGCCTCAGCAAATCGTGTGGCTAGTTGAGTTTATTTACCCGCGCGAGAACCGAACTCGCCTGCAGGTCAAGGGCGAAGTCAGAGAGGGTCACCGCTCGCTCTAACAGGGCGCTCGTCCCGATTTCCGTCCCGGCGACAAGGGTCGTCACACCGTGTGCCTCGATTCGGCAATACGCGGCCGCGCGTTCGAGGGCATCGGAAAGGTCTCCGACAAATGCTCCGCGCAGGATCTCGTCAGCAAGATCGCGAATGTCTTCGGGCCCGGTCGGCTGTCGAGCGCCAGCGACAACCTCGTCGATTGTGTTCAAGTCGTTCACACCCCGTTGGTAGGCGTGGGCGGCCGTATCTGGGTCATTGACGATACTTGCGTGAACGACATAGAGTCGCCAGAGCGCACCGGGCAACGAATGAGCCGGTGCCGCGGACCACAGTTCGGCAAGTTCTCCAACTCCGTATTCGCTCGTGTACGCCAGCAATCGCCGGAGGACCTCGGCGCTGCCGTTGTCCCTGACCCGCGCGACGAGCGCCGTGGCTGTGTCGTGCGCAATCTGAAGTTTTAGAGCCGGGTCCATTGCCCCCTCGAGTTGGTCGAACGTGCTCGGTTCAACGGCGACGGGTCGGCGGGGTCTGTTCACAATCCTCAACGATAGGTGATGCCACGACGACGGGGCTCTCAACCTTCGGTATCGTCTAACTCGTGAGCACTGAAACCCACGCTGCCGGCCGCAAAGGTCGGGCTTTGTGGGCTGTAATGGCCGTTGCGCTTGGTGCAATCGCCCTCAGCGCCATCGCGTTCACGTTGCGCGCGCAGCCTGCGGTGCAGGATTTTCTGGTTCGCTATCCGGGCGTCATCACGCCGACACCCGACGCACCGACGGGCATTCCGGTGTGGCTTAACGTGACGCACTTCCTCAACATGCTTTTCCTCATGCTGATCATCCGCACCGCCCTGTCGATTCGCTCGAAGAAGCGCCCGCCCGCCTTCGTGACTCCGCGCCGCGGCATTTTTGGCCAGCCTCCGCGCCGCATCGGCATCAATGTCTGGCTGCACAACACCGTCGACCTGCTCTGGATGCTCAATGGCGTCGTCTACATCGTGCTTTTGTTCGCGACCGGCCAGTGGGTCCGGATTGTGCCGACCACCTGGGATGTCATTCCCAACGCGGTGTCGGCTGCGATTCAATACCTCACGTTCACCTGGCCGCTCGAGAACCCGTGGGTCGTCTACAACAGCCTGCAGATGCTCTCGTATTTCGGGGTGGTGTTTGTGCTTGCACCGCTTGCGATAGTTACCGGCGTAAGGCTGTCTTCCGCTTGGCCTCTGGACGCGCCTCGGTTGAATCGCGCGCTGCCCGAGCGCCCTATCCGTCGCCTACACAGCATCGTGTTGTTCGCCTTCATGGCATTCATTGTGGTCCATGTCAGTCTTGTGCTCTTCACCGGCGCAGTGCTGAACCTCAACGTGATGTTCGCAGCACGAAACGATTTGAGTTACGTTGGCACCATCATCTTCATCGCCGCGCTCGCGGGGCTGGCTGGGGTGTGGTTTGCGCTGACTGACTCGGTGCAAAAGAGTCTCGCCCGTCTGACCGGCGAGGTCAGCTAGCGAGAATCCCGTTTGAGCCGTTGATGAACCACTGGTTCTGGGATAGGGCATCACCTCTGGCTTGACGGGGTCGCAACCAGTCGGACAATTTACCCTGGAGCAGGCCGGAAAAGCATTAGGGGCTGGTTCGAGTTCCCTATTTGCTGCCAGATGTGGAAGATGTCTTCGAGGCACTTCCGTTTCGCGGTCACGCCGAGGGGCTCGAGCGCAATGGTGCAAACCCTAGGTAGGCCTAAACGAGTCGTGGGCCTCGGATTGTGAGTGCTTGAGCATGACATGTTGAAGCACCGAATACTCGTGGAGTGCTTCCGCGCTCATGTCCTTGCCAAAGCCACTTCCTTTGACACCACCGTGTGGCGCTTCAGAAGCGATGGGTAGGTGGTCATTTACCCAGGTCACTCCGGCTTCAATGGAGCCCGACACGCGTAATGCCCGACCCACGTCTGCCGTCCATACTGACGAGGCAAGACCGTAGGCAGAATCGTTGGCCAACGCAATGGCTTCCTCCTCGGTGCTAAAGGGGATAGCAACCAAAACAGGTCCAAAGATTTCCCGTTGAACCGCCTCATCCGTTTGCGCAAGTCCAGTGATCAGTGTCGGCTCAAAGTAATAGCCATCTCCTGGCACAGACCTTCCCCCCGCGTGAATCGTCGCGCCACGGGCTCGAGCCTCGTCCACGAACGCCTGGACACGCGCCCGGTGGGCTTCAGAAATGAGGGGCCCTATGTCGGTGGACTCGTCCTCTGGGGAACCGACCTTGATTGCGGTCATGACTGCAGCGATCTCAGCGACAGCGGCATCAAAAACTGCCTGGTCGATGTAACAGCGGGTTGCGGCGGTGCAGTCTTGACCGCTGTTATACGTTGCGCCGAGCGCGAGCGCTCGGGCCATATCGGCGAGGTTCGCGTCGTCAAACACAATGGCCGGAGCTTTTCCGCCGAGTTCGAGGTGGACTCGCTTTGTTGTCTTAGAGGCAAGCTCCATGACGCGCGAGCCTGTGGTGCTCGAACCGGTGACCGACACCATCGAAACGGCAGGGTGACTGGCGAGTAGCTCACCGACATCACCGCCGCCAGTGACAATATTGAGCACTCCTGCAGGTAAACCGGCCTCGAGGGCGAGCTCACCGAGGCGCAGTGTTGTCGAAGGAGTTTGCGGAGCGGGTTTGAGAACAACAGTGTTGCCAGCCGCAAGAGCGGGGCCAAACTTCCAAATGGCCATAATCAAAGGAAAATTCCAGGGAGCAATCCCCGCAACGACACCGAGCGGCCGTCGAATGAGGATTGAGGTGTAGCCCTTGGTGAGGGTTGCCGCTCCCGTCCCCTCGAGCGAACGCGCGGCTCCGGCAAAGAATCGGAGGTTGTCTACTCCAAACGGGATTTCGCCATCGCGCACCACCGAAACGGGCTTACCTGTTTCACGGACCTCACACCGGGTGAGCGTCTCGCTGTCTGCCTCGATGAGGTCAGCAAACCGAAGAAGCACTTGAGAGCGTTGCCCGGGCGTACGATCCTTCCACTCGGGGAAGGCAGCCTGGGCCGCATCGACCGCGTCGTTGACCTGACTCAACGAGGTTGCTCGATAGGGAAAGACATCGCCAGATTGCGCTGGGTTGATGCGCACAATCTCTTCTCCGGATCCCGCTACTCGGGTACCGGCAATGAGAGCCTGAAAGTCGATGGAGTTGCCCTTCACTAGCTGTTGAACCCAACTTTAAGGGAATCGAGAAGCCTCAGCCATAGGTTTCGTCGTCCCGTCTCGTCCTCTTTGACCAGCGACCACCTGGTGAACTGTACAAGCGGATAACGGAAAGGTTCGGGCGGGAACGGCAGTGGCTTTTGTGCCACCATCTCTAGCCTTCTCAGGGGCGACGACGCGTCATCCAACAGATCAAGTGCGGCTGTAGCACCGAACCTGGACGATCCTGTGCCAAGGCCAGTGAAGCCAAGTGCCGAGGCCACTCGACCCCCAAGCGCTGTCGAAAAGTAGGGGGTGAAACGGGATGTCGAATCAATGACACCAGCCCACTGGTATTCAAACCTGACCCCCTCCAGCTGGGGGAAGGTGTCGAAAAAATGCTTGGCGAGGAGGGTGTGTGATGCGTCTCGCACTTCGCGACGTGGCGAAGAGTCATCTCCGAAATAGTAGTTTGCGTCATACCCGCCCCACACAATACGGTTGTCGGCAGTTTTCCGGTAGTAGTGGAACTGGTTGCCGAGGTCTGTAAGCCCCTGGGATTCTCGCCAGCGAAGTGAGTCAAGGTGACCGGCAGACAGCGGTTCGGTGGCGAGCACATGGTCAAACAGAGGCAACACGCGCGCCTTTATTCCCCCGACCAGCGGGGAAAAGACGCTGGTGGCAAGGACCGCCTTGTGAGCGCGGAGGCGCCCCTGTGGCGCGACCAAGTCAAGCCCGGTCCGACGTGCCTGAAGAGCAGTAATTGGGGAGTGCTGGTAGAAGCGCACCCCGAGGTCCTGCGCAACTCGGACCATCCCAACCAGCATTTTTACTGGGTGAAACAGTCCACTCCCTGTTCTCACCCGAACACCTCCCAAATATGTCGGAGAAGCAACATCTTCTCGCATTTGCTCGGCGTCGAGTAACTCGGCCGCTTCCCCGAAACGGTTATTGATCTCGTATACGGCTTTCAGATGCTCCGCTTGAACCGGAGTGACCGCGATCGCAGTCTTGCCGCAATCAGACCATTCTGCATCGATGCCGTAGTCAGAGATAAACGCACGTATTTGACGCATGTTTTCTCGCCCGAGCTCGACAAGAGTTGCCATGTCATCCGGCCACATGGCCTGACCGTGGGCGTGCCCGTGGGTCAGGCTTTCAGAAATGAAGCCGCCGTTTCGAGATGACGCGGCGTGGCCGAGGGTGTTTTTCTCCACAACGACCACGTCGCGCTCGGGCTGCCGAGTTTTGGCCAGAATCGCCGTCCATAACCCGGTGAACCCCGAGCCAACAACGGCCAGGTCCGTTTTTTGCTCGCCCGTGAGAGTCGGGAAATCCCAGTCGGTGGGAAACGCATGAGCCCAGACAGACTGGCGCGTGGCATCGGCCAGGGATTTCTCCACCTCAGGAGGCACGAACTACCACTCCTGTGTCGCCTGCCCAAGAAATCTTCGTGGCGTCGCCGACACGGGGGACCTCAGAATTTCCCACCAGATACTTCACCGGAATTTCCAGGCCACACTCGGCAACGACCAAACAGTTTGGCCCATAAAAATTGGTACTGATTACCGTTCCCGTGATTGCCCCGGCTGGGGTTTGTGAGATGTCCTCCGGGCGAAGCATCAGCCATATCTCGGCGCCGTCTTCGGAGGGAAGTGAGCAGGGCACCTTGACGCCGTTGGTCAGGTGGAGGCGGCCAGAGGAGAGGTGGCCGCGGAGCAGCGTGCTCGTGCCGATGAAGTTGGCGACGAACGGGTTACCGGGGTTTTTGTACAACTCCACGGGAGTTGCCACCTGCTCGACTCGCCCCTGATCCATGACCGCGATACGGTCTGCCATTGACATCGCTTCTTCCTGGTCGTGGGTGACCACCACGAAAGTGATTCCCACCTCGTGCTGGAGGCGCTTGAGTTCCAACTGCATGTCCTCCCGCACCTTGCGATCCAGTGCCGACAGGGGTTCGTCGAGGAGAAGAATTTTGGGCCGCTTAACAATGGCCCGAGCGAGAGCAACCCGTTGTTTTTGGCCCCCGGACAATTGGTGAGTCCTGCGTGTTGCCATGTCCCCCAGACCTACCGTCGCCAGCAGCGAGGTCACCCTCTCGGCAATCTCACCCTGCGGACGCTTTTCTCTGCGCAACCCGTAGGCGACGTTGTCAAAGACGGTCATGTGCGGAAAGAGCGCGTAGGACTGGAACATCAAGTTCACAGGCCTCTCATTGGGGGGCACGTCGGCGACATCCTGGCCATCGAGGACAATCTGCCCCGAGTCGAGAGATTCGAATCCGGCGAGGGCGCGCAACAGAGTGGTCTTGCCACTGCCCGATGGTCCGAGGATTGCAAAAAACTCGTTGGTGTGGATTTGGAGACTGACGTTGTCTAGAGCCGCAAGCTGGTCGAACGCTTTGGACACATTGTGGATATCAAGGAGGACTGTCATATCGATTGACTCAACTTCACAGAGCGTTGGCTAATAAGGACGATGGCGACGCTGAACAACAAGACAAGGCTGGCGAGGGCATTGATTTCCGGCGTCACACCAAAGCGCACCATCGAGTAAATCACAATCGGCAGGGTCGGTGTGCTTGGGCCGTTGGTAAAGAACGTAATCACAAACTCATCGAACGACAAGGTGAACGCCAACAGCGCCCCCGCGATAATGGCCGGCATCAGGCTGGGCACCGTAACACGGAAGAACACCCCTCGTGGGGTATCTCCCAAATCGAGGGCTGCCTCTTCGAGGGCGGGATCAATTTGGAGGATGCGTCCGCGGGCAATGGCCGCGACAAATGCCATACAAAAAATCGTGTGGCTAAGAATCACCGTGGTCAGGCCAAGTGGAAAGCTGATGGCGCTAAAAAGTGCCAGCAGGCCGATGGCCAGGGCGAGGTCGGGAATAATCGCTGGTGCCAGCGCCAGCGCCTGAACCGCGGACGACGTCGAGTGTCGGGTGATGCCAATGGCCAACAGGACCCCGAGGACAACGGAGAGAATCATCGTCGACACGCCAACGATGAGGGAATTTCGAAGGCCCTCAAGCACACTGGCGTTGGCAAACAGTTCCGAGTACCACTTAGTGCTAAACCCGGTCCACTGGAAAGGAATCTTGGAGGCGTTGAACGACATCACAATGACGATGGCGATGGGGGCATACAGAAAGAAACACACGGCTGCAAGGACCCAGCCGAGTTTGCCGACACCCGTCATCGTCAGCCCTGCCCGAGAACTCGTTTAGTGATGCGCGCCTGCAGAGCAAACAACAGCACCAACATAACCACCATGGCTATTGCCAGAACGGATCCAAAAGGCCAATCCCGAGCTTTCAAGAACTGGTCGCGAATGAGGTTCCCCACCATGACCGTCTTTCCCCCACCAAGCAGCTCGGGAACAATGAAGTTACCGACACTAGGCACGAACACAAAGACGCAACCCACCAGAGTTCCGGGAATGGCCAGGGGAAAAACTACCTGCCGGAGAGCAGTGAACCTGCTCGCGCCGAGGTCAATGGCCGCCTCGCGAAGGCTCGGGTCGATGCGGGAGAGCGCTGCATAGATTGGCAACACCATGAGTGGCAGGTAGGCGTAGAGCAAGCCCATGACCACGGCGCCAGGCGTGTAGAGCAACGCCAGCGGGTCGGAAATGATTCCAAGCCCCAGTAATCCCTGGTTCAGAAGACCTTCTGAGCTCAGAAGGACAATCCAGGCATAGGTCCGTATCAGGAAGTTTGTCCAGAAGGGAAGAATAACCAGGACCAGAGCAATGTTTTGATGCTGCGGCTGAAGTTTCGTGATGGCTAGCGCAGTGGGAAAGCCAATTAGAAGAGCGAGCAGGGTAACAGTGGAAGAAAGGGCAACTGAAGTGCCGAGGATTCCGACGTACAGGCTATCCAGGGCGCGAGCAAAGTTGTCGAGGGTCAGAGAATAAACGATCCCGCCGTACTGGCCCCTTTGGAAAAACGAATAGGTCGCGATGATGGCGACGGGTAGCACCATGAATGCAATGACATACCCCATCGCGGGGTAGAGAAAGATTCCCCGTGCGAAACGGGCGTGGCGTGTCTTGACGTCACGCCCGCTCGCACTGGTGTCCGTGGAGACCAATTAGCCGGAAGTGATTTCGGTTGCCAGCCGGGTGTACAGCGCAGCGGCGTTTCCAAGGTCAACCAAACCTTCGTAGCCGAGCAGTTGTGCAGCGGTGAAGCCCATGTTCGGGAAGTCCCCGACAAGACCCGGCAAGACCGCATCCATGGCGGCCTGATTGGGAACTTTGTAGAGGATGTTTTCCGCCACCCAGGCGTGGTTTGTCGGTTCGAGGATGAAGTTGATGAAGGCGTGAGCTGCTTCCTTGTTCTTCGAGGACTTCAACACCACCATCGTGTCTACCCACAGGTCGCTTCCTTCAGAGGGGACCACGAACTTGATGTCGGGGTTCTCAATGGTGCCGTAGTTGCACCATCCGTCCCATGCGACAGTCATCACCGCTTCACCGCTGACAAGGCGGCTATAGAAGGTGGTGTCGTCATAGGCGAGGAGGTTGCCCTTCGCCTCGAGGAGAAGGTCTTTCACCTCGTTCATTTCACCCTCATCTTGCGTGTTTACCGAGTAACCCAACGCCTTTTGCGCGGGCAGCATCAGCCAACGTTCGGTGGCGAGCGCGGTTACTTTGCCCTTGTACATGTCGTCCGGACGCAAAAGGTCCATCCAACTGGTGGGCTCGTTCCCTGCCATCAAGTCACTCCGATAACAGATTCCCGTGGTTCCCCACGCGTAGGGCACAGAGAACTTGTTGCCCGGGTCGTAGGAGAGATTGTCGGCTTCTGGGGCGAGGTTCGCAAGGTTCGGTATCAGCGACTTGTCCAGTTCGTAGATGAGATCTTGGTTGGCTAGTGCCTGGGCAAACTGACCAGAGACGAAGGCGATGTCAATACCGGAGTCGCCCCCCGCGGTCAGTTTGGCCATAATCTCTTCGTTGGTGGCGTGGTTGGTAATCGTCATCGACGACCCCACTGCCTCTTCAAACGCCGTCGCGAGATCTTCTGGGTAGTAACCTGCCCAGTTGCTGACAACGAGATTTTGCGCGCTCAGGTCTGCGTTGGGGTCGAGTGGCTCGCTCCCGCCACCCGTGGCGCAGGCTCCCAGAAACAGTGTGGATCCCACAAGAACGGAGAGACTGATAGTTGTCCTGCTCATATACCTGCTCCAATCAGTTCGGATTGAGTGTTTTGCCAATCGTATAGTTAAAGCTGTGGACTTACTAGACCACTGGCAACTAAAGCACGGCACAACACATGGCGACGTTCCGTCACGATCACCCGTGAGCAATGTAGCGGGGTGTGGCTTTTCTTTGGCATGATAGAAGCCACGATCAAGCCCACCTAACCTTCGGACAGGTGAGCCGTAATTCACGATGACGTGACAAGACGGGAGTACCGCTATGGCCGAGAAGTTGACCGTTCTTTTCCTCCCCGAGTCCGCCTACGGGCCAACAAACCAGTGCATTGGCCTCGGGCACAAGCTGTTGCAGCGGGGCCACCGTGTGGTGTTCGCCGCGGAATCGTCGTGGAAGGGAAAGCTCGAAGCTTTGGGGTTTGTCGAAGACTTGGTCGACTTGGCACCCCCTCCGGCCGACGGTGACGACCAGGATGCCGGACAGTTTTGGAAAGACTTCATCCGCGAGACGGCCCCAGAGTTCCGAAAGCCCACCATCGAGCAGTTGGAGACTTTCGTCAAGCCCACCTGGCAGGCCCTCATCGACGGAGCAATGTATTGCGAACCACAGTTGAAGGCGATCATGGAGCGGGTCAAGCCCGACGTAGTGGTCGAAGACAACGTTCTGTGTTTCCCAGCCCTAATGACCTCAGGAGCACCATTTGTTCGGATTGTCTCCTGTAATCCCCTGGAAATGAGGGGGCCAGACATCGCCCCGACGTTCTCGGGGTACGCGCAGGATAACAAGGGGCCCTGGCCAGCGTTTATCGACCAATACCGCAGCACCCACTTCGAGATGTGGAGCGCCTTCAACGAGTGGGTGCAGCAGCAGGGCGCACCAGCTCTGCCCGAGCTCGAGTTTATCCACGAGTCTGAGGTGGCAAACCTCTATGTCTACCCCAAAGAAGCCGATTACACAGATGTTCGGCCACTCGATGACACCTGGCACCGCATGGATTCGAGCGTGCGGGAAACGGACGACAACTACCCACTACCAGAGAAGGTGCGCAACCGCCCAGAGGGCTCAGCCCTCATCTACCTGTCGCTTGGCTCTCTTGGCAGTGCCGACGTGGCACTCATGAAGCGGCTCGTGGATGTGCTGGGAACAACCCCGCACCGATTTGTCGTGAGCAAGGGGCCCCAGCACAACGATTTCGAGTTAGCGGACAATATGGTGGGAGCAGAGTTCCTCCCCCAAACCACCATCATCAACCAGGTTGACCTGGTGATTACTCACGGTGGGAACAACACCACGACCGAGTCTCTTCACTTCGGCAAGCCGATGATTGTGTTGCCCCTGTTCTGGGACCAGTACGACAACGCCCAGCGAATTCACGAACTGGGCTTCGGCATTCGTCTAGACACCTACTCCTTTAGCGACAAAGAGATGCTCAGTGCCCTCGACACTCTTCTGGGAGACCACGATTTGCGACAAAAACTTGTCGCGCAGGGCGAGCAAATCCGGGCCCGCGACGGGTTGTCGGTTGGGGCAAACGTCATCGAGTCAGTGGGGTTGGCCCATAAAAATAGGTAGTGCAATCGAAGCCAACCTTCTCCGCCGGCTCGTGCCACCGCATCGAGCCGGCGCAGTCGGTGACCAGGCTGGTGTCGTTGTGGATTGTTGGCCAGTGGATGACAACAGAGCCATCTACCTCGTCGACCAGTCCGCCACAACCTTTGCGCTACCGATCATCGACGACGGGGAATTACGACGTGCTCGGGCCGGGGATTGTTTCATCACGGCCATGCCGAGAGGCCACCACGGCAGTTTTTCCTCAACCATCAGACTCGATGCGCCAGTTGTCAGCGAAGAACGAATAGAGGTCGACCAAACAAACGAGTCGTTCGTGCTCAACAACACCTGGATTATCAAGTGGAACATGACGGTGGGGTCACACCGAACTCTTACCAAGGAGCGGCGTCTCAGCGCGCACAATTACCCGCACACCCCAGCCCACTTCGGTCACATCACCTGGACTTCTCCAGACAATTCGGAACACTTACTTGCAGGAGTTCAAGAATTTCTCCCTGGTTCAGTAGACGGCTGGACCTGGTGTGTCGCACACGCGATGGAAAACCACTGCGAGACCTGGCCGGGGGCCCTTGGCGAAGTCGTTGCCCTCATGCACAACGCTTTTGATGGCACCACGCTCGCTCACGGTGACTTGCACGTCGGCCAAATTCTCAACCAGGGTAATTCCTACTTCATCATCGACTTTGATGGCGATCCCCTCGGTCACACCCCAGAGTCGTGGCTTCAGGACGTGGTCGGCATGTTGTGCTCGTTTATTCACGTGGCGGCTGTCGCCGAGGTCAAATATCACGCGGCGCACAACTTCTCAGAGTGGGTGAGGATTGTTTCCGACCAGTTTCTCGAGACCTACCTCGCCACTCGGCCGTGGGTGAGCCTTCCTCCACGAGATCAGCTGCTGGCGTTGATGGCCCACAAGGAAGTGACAGAAATGCTCTATGCAACCACGTATCTTCCCGAGTGGACATACGCAGCCGAGTATGGTCACGCTTTTGTAGAGAGGCTAATTGGTGAAAGCCAGTAAATTCAGCGACGACCTACAGAAAAAAACCGACAACCTCGTGCGGCTGTCCGGCCACCAATTCGATTGGCCCGACCTCCGCGGCGAACGCGTGGTAATCGTCGGCATGGGTTCGTCGTATTTCCTTGGCCAGTGGTTCTCCCGTCGCCTTCAGATGTTGGGAATCAACGCCTTCGCGCTGTTAGCCAGTTCGCGGGATGTTCCGGTGTTGGCAGACTCGGATGTCGTCGTAGCCATTTCGGCGACTGGGCAGTCGCTCGAGACGGTGGCATTTGTCGACCGCGTCGACAGCCCTGTCTTTTTTTTGACTAATAATCCCGCACCACCAATCCACTCGCGTCACCACGTGGTCAGCATGCACAGCCTCCCGGAATCAGGCGGCGTGGCTAGCCTTACCTACCAGGCAACAATCGCTGCCCTTCTAGACCTGGAACAACGCCTCACTGGGCAGATAGTCTCCGATAGTACTTTCATCACAGCCGCCGAAGCCACGAGCTGGATTATCGAGAACCAGGCGGACTGGCATAAAGAAATCCTCGAGCAGGTGACAGGGGGTGAGGGCATCCAGTTTGTGGCCCCGCTGGAGCGGCTTAGCTCAGCCCAGCAGAGTGCGTTGATGATCCGTGAGTGTCCAAGGATCCGAGCAGAATCCTCGGAGGCCGGCGACTGGGCGCACATCGATCTGTATTTGACAAAAAACCACGACCTGCGCGTGGTTCTTTTTGCGGGGTCACCCTGGCAAGAGCAAGTGTTGGATTGGACCACCGAGCGCAAGCGTCGGGTCGTGATGATTGGTGGCAACTCAGATCGAGTTGATTTCTCTCTGCGCTACCCCCACGATGATGACGAGCTTGTGGCCCTGCTCACCGAGACAACATTTGCCGAGTTAGTTGCAGCGAAACTGTGGAGTGAGCAGTGAGAGCGACGAGGTTGCGGGGGTCGGTCACGCCGTCCAGAGCAACAAACAACGGGGTTTGTCCGCGACTTTCAAAGGTGCCAAGCAATTCGAGCGGGTGGCTGCAGGCATAGGGAGGCGCTTCTTACGCGAGCCCCTGATGCACCGAGTTTTCGCCGCACGGGCGGTCCATCTCGTCCCTTTTACGGCCCATGAAAGGTCGCTAGTTATTCTCCTGGAGCACGGCAATCGTTAGTCACCGAACATTTCACAAGTCGGTAGAATTGGTCCAGCGACTTCGTGCGCGGGCCTCTAGCTCAGTTGGTAGAGCAACGGACTTTTAATCCGTGGGTCGTCGGTTCGATCCCGACGGGGCCTACAGAAACAGAGAGTCCCGACCATCTCGTGGCCGGGACTCTCGTGGTCTTTCGCCGCTAACGTCGAGACCTAGGTCGGCTTATTGTTGCACGTGACGGCGACGCAGGCTTCGCCGTAACACGACCGCCACACCCAGCAGGCTTGCCGCGATCCCGATCGAAATGGCTGAAACCGAGGTGTTTCCGCCCGTGGTCGCGAGCGCCGAAGTGGAATCCGCCGAATCCGAACCTGAGCCGCCTCCAGAGCCACCACTACCACCGCCACCGCTCTTGATTGCCCAACGAGTTTGAATGATGTCGTTGAATCCGTTGTAGTAATACCAAATGGCTACGGTTTGCCCGTTGTTTGAGATGCTCACGTCCTGGTAATAGGAGTCAACACCGTCGTTTGAAAGCTGCTCAACAGGTGCCCACTCTGCGCCGCCGTCATACGACGAGCGAGAATGCACAAGGATGTCGCTGCCGGTGTCACGCCTCCAAACGGCAACCGTGACGTCGGTATCGCTCATGCTCACTTGAGGATATTCACTGTCTCGTCCTGGGTCGGATAAACTCTGGACGGCTTGCCAGTTGATTCCTCCATCGATAGACGTTCGAGTTTGCACGATTTTGTTGATGCCGTCACTCCGTGACCAGATAACGACGGTGTGACCAAGAGAATTAATCTCCACCTGAGCATCGCCAGCGGACTGCGCACCCGCGGAAAGATCCGGTGCCGAGGACCACGTGTTTCCAGCGTTAATTGAATAGCCGGCTTGAATGATGTCATTGCTTCCGTTACTCCGCTTCCACACGGCAACCGCCTGGCCCGCATCGTTCAGGCTCACCTGGGGGTTGTCCGCAGAGTGTCCAGCAGCGGATAAATTCTCTACTCCAGACCAGGTCTGGCCACCGTCAGTTGAGCGACGCGCTTGGATGATGTCATTGCTTCCGTCGTTACGCTTCCACACAACTACTGCTTGACCAACTGAATTGAGACTCACCTGGGGGTTCCCCGCGTTCTGGAGTGTGGCGGATATAGTCGCGACCGAAGACCACGTCAGTCCACCGTTAGTCGAATAAGAAGTTTGAATAGTGTCGTTACTTCCGTTACTCCGCTTCCACACGGCAACCGCCTGGCCCGCATCGTTGAGGCCCAGCACCGGATCCCATGCTGCTTCCCCCCCGTCAGCAAAAAGAGGTTCTACGCCAGACCACGTTTGGCCACCGTCAATTGAACGATTCGACCGGATTACCCCATCGTTCCAGGACCGCCAGACAACAGCGACAGTCTCATTGTTATTAATCACCACCTGGGAATTATCGGTATCCTCAGCGCCAATTGATGAGATCTTGGTGACGGCCGACCATGTCGTTGAACCATTGAGCAAATAGCGCGTCTGTACGACGTTCGCGGTTCCGTCAAAGCGCGACCACACTGCAACAGCGTTTCCATTGTCGTTCACGCTCACGAGTGGCCGGATAGATGTCTGGCCCGGGGCGGACAGGTCAAACGGATCAGACCACGGGGTGCCAAGCGCAGCAGCGGGTGAAATTCCCGAGAGGACGCCCGGTATCACGCCAACGGTGACTGCCGACGCGAAGCCAACGCCCGTCAGTACAGCGACAACCGTTCGCAACGACAAAGATTTAGGGGTTTTCACGTTGACTTCTTTCGCATTGAGGCGGTGATTTTCACCGTAAGTTTTCTAAAATCATACGATTATTTTGGATCACGAACCTGCGAGAGACACCCTGCGCAACGGGAACGTTACCCTGAGTTGATGTCCTATCCGCTTTTGACCCCGCGCCTCAGCATTGAACCCCTAGCGCTGCGAGACGTGGACGAATTCGTCCGGTACAGGCAGGACCCGGAAATCGCTCGCTATCAGAGCTGGGACATGAACTATTCGGCACAACAAGGCCTGCACCTCGTTCAGTCACAGGCGGATGTTGTGCTGCCTGCGCCGGGTAACTGGTTGCAACTAGCAATTCATGACCGTGAGACCGGCGAACTGCTTGGCGATTTAGCGTTGCACACCATCGACACCGCCGAACTTTCGTTTGAGATTGGCTTCACATTAGCGACCAAAAATCAAGGAAACGGCATCGCCCGCGAAGCCACTCGCCGACTTCTCGATTTCCTGTTCGACGAAGTGGGGGCGATCTGGGTTTGCGCGAGCTGCGACAGTCGCAATTCACCGTCAATCGCGTTACTTCTGGCGCTTGGCTTTGAAAATCGTCCGACCGAAAGCTGGACCGAGATCTTCAAAGGTGAATCAATTGTCGTGAACTACTTCGGAACTAGCCCATCAACACGTCGTTGATGACGACGCCGAGACACGCTACTCCGACAATGACGAGAACCACGACCAGAACCCCCGAACGACGTTTGCCAAGCGAGACGGCGAGCCCACCCCAACCGGTTTCGCGGTCGATGTCGATGTCGGGAATCGCGTTGAGCAGGTGCGCGGTCACCCCCACAAGAACGCTGAGCGCAATCAACGGGAATGATGGCCACAGAGTTGGCGAACTCGCCTGCGCGATGAACGCCGGCATCAGAGCGAACGACACTGCATACGGGACCCATGACCAGACCGTTCGAGCAAGGAAAAAGTTGTAAACAAGTGCGCTCGCGACGGCCGCGATGTGTGCGGCACCACCGACCCACCCTGCGGCGAAAAATGACAGCGTAATCGTCAGTGTCGCGCTGAGCAGGATTGGCAGGCGAAGGTCTTCGGGTCGCAGGTCGCCTCGGACCGTCGGTTTATTGGAGCGTCCCGCCGCGCGATCCGCCGCCGCATCGTGCACGTCGTTCGTCCAGCCAACAGTTGCCTGGCCGGCCGCGCTGGCAAGAAACACGAGAGCGACACTCGACCACGAACCACCGCACAGCGCGGTCGATACGGTCATGAGCAGGACCATCGCGAGTGCTTGCGGAAAATGCGTCGCGGCAACATACGCGCGAAGTCGAGTCCCTCGGGGCGATTTCTTGACCACGGTCGGCAGACTAACAGTTCACGAAAGTCACGGCGCGGGCGGCGCTACGAAGAAGATCGGCAGCCACTCGGGATGGTGTGCATAGACGAGCACGAGAAAAACGACAACGTCAAAAAGCAGATGCACAGTGATTATGTACCACACCGAGCGGCTCTTCTCGAAAATCCAGCCCTGAATCAAGGCGAAGGGCAGCGTGAGGGCTGGGCCCCACGACCGGTATCCCAGTTCCCATAAAAACGAGACGAAAACGATTGCCTGCAACACGTTCGCCGTCCAGAACGGGAAGTGGCGGCGCAACAGGGCGAAGACGATGCAGATGAAGAAGAGTTCGTCCCAAATTCCCACGAATCCCACGCCAACGAACAGGCGGGCGATTTCGCTGGGCGTTTCGACCGCCGGCCAGTTCTGGTAACTCCCCGAGGTGATGAAATACACCGGCAGGATGAGGTAGCCGAGCACGAGAACAGCGCCCAGCCACGCCCACTCGCCCCGCGACCACGGTTCACCTGGTCGGCCCGGGAACCGCACAACGTGATCGCGAAAAACCCAACGGCTCATCACATAGGGAAAAACCACACAGAGCGTCAGAACAGAGCCCATCAGTGCGATGTTGCTCCACTCGAGGTTCGCCTCAATCGAGATAAAGCTGATGGCCACGAGGGGCACCGCAATGAGCGACAGGTCTCGTCCAAGAGCGCGGTTGTTCGTGAATGCGATTACCAAACCGATGGCGAGGGCCGCGTACCCAATTCCCATGAACACGGGTATTCCCCGAGTTACGAAGAGCGCGGGAGCCGCCATAGCAATCAGAGTCGCAGCGACGAGCGCGCCACCGCCAAGGCTCTGCGGAGGGTTAATGTTCACTCCCCGCAGAATAACATCGCCCAATCGGCGTTAGGCCGAATAGACGACGTAGACCTTGCGAAGCTTCTCGTGGACCGTCCACACGCCTTTCCAGCCAATCGGGAAATAGGCGGTGTCGCCAGCGGTGAGAGTAACGGGCTCGCCGCCGTCCTCTTCCACCGTCATGCGGCCAAACACTACCGTGATGACCTCACCGGTGTCGGTGAATTCCCAACGCGACGTTCCGGGCTCGGATTCCCACGATCCCGACCACACGCCGTGGTCACTGTCCGCAAGATAGGACTTGTCGCGAACCACAATGTCGCCATTGATGGGGGTCGCCATCCGCGGGGCGAGAAGGGTTTCGGTGTAGTCGTCTGAATTGAGTTCGTCGGCACGAAAAACTGTTGTCATGGTTGTTCACCGTTCGTTGAATCGGGGGATGGTTTAGCCAAGCCTAGTCCGAATAGTGTTCTGCGAACAGAGTTGAAATTACGCGAGAGAGTCGCGCCACGCACGGTGCAGAGTTGCAAAACGACCGGAGCCTTTGAGAAGCTCTGCCGTCGGACCGTCCTCGACAATCCGGCCGCCGTCGATGACCAGAACTCGATCAGCGATTGCGACCGTTGACAGGCGATGGGCGATGATAATCGCCGTTCGGTCCTTCAAAAGTTTCTGAAGTGCGCTTTGGATCAGACGCTCGCTGGGGATGTCGAGTGACGCGGTTGCCTCGTCGAGAATCAAGACCCGAGGATTGGCGATAAACGCTCGGCAGAACGACACCAATTGTCTCTGTCCGGCCGAGATTCGACTGCCTCGCTTGTTGACGTCCGTGTCATAACCGTCGGGAAGTGCCGTGATGAAATCGTGCGCACCGACGGCCCGTGCCGCCGCCATCACCTCGTCGTCGGTTGCGTCGGTCTTGCCCAGTCGAATGTTGTCGGCGATGCTTCCCGAGAACAGATAGGCCTCTTGAGTGACGAGTGTGACGGCTCGTCGGAAATCGACATCGCCGATTGTGGTCAGGTTGCGTCCGTCGAGCGTCATAACACCATCGGTCGGATCGTAAAAACGAGCGATGAGCTTGGCGAGCGTTGATTTGCCCGCGCCAGTCGCTCCAACCAGCGCGACAGTTTGTCCCCCGGCAATCGACAACGAGAACTTCGGCAAAACCGGGTTTCCCGCGGAATAGGCGAAGGCCACGTCGGTCGCCACGATGTCGCCTCGGCTGGCCTCGAAAGGCGCTGGGTTCGCTGGCTCGACGACCGAGGGTCGTTCTTCGAGAAAACCCGAAATCTTTTCCAGCGCGGAGGACGCGGATTGGAACGAGTTGTAAAACATGGCGAGGTCTTCGATGGGGCCGAAGAATCGTCGTGTGTATAAAACGACCGCAAGAAGAGCCCCGACCTCAAGCGTTCCGTCGATCACGCGGAAGGATCCAAACAACAGGACCGCGGCGACCGTGAGCGTCCCGATGACTTTGAGTGCCGGGTCGTAGATCCCGAAAACATGGATTGTGCGCCGGGTCGCCTCGCGATAGTCCTCGACCTTGGCGGCGTATGCTGCGCGGTCGACAGGTTCCCGTCGGAACGACTTGACGGCTCGAATTCCGGCCATGCTCTCGACAAACTGAATAATGAGCCGCGTGGAATAGATGCGCGATGCTCGGAATTCGCGGCGAGACGCATTCGAGAACCACCACGTGACGGCGACGATGGGAATCAACGCGACAGCAAGCGCAACCCCGCTCGGCGGGTCGATTGACACGAGCGCGACGGCGGTGAACACGAGGAACAGCAGCCCAGCGACGAGGTTGCTCAATCCACCGCTGAGCAGTTCGCCGAGAGTGTCGATGTCGCTCGTCTGACGGGCGATGATTCGGCCCGATGTGTACCGCTCGTGGAATTCGAGGCTGAGTCTTTGCGTGTGTTCAAAGATTCGTCGACGCAGTTCGCCGAGAATGTCCTGACTGATTGCGATTGACCAGCGCGTATACGCCGCAAGAAATCCCGCTGCACTGATTCCGGTGGCTAGGAACGCCACCACGATGGTAAGAATCGGCGCGAAGTTGCCGTCGTCGACCGCCGCGGGCAATCCGATGTCGATTCCCCACGCAATCAACAGAGGACCCGCGACCTGGGCGGCTGTGCTGGCAACAATCATGATGGCGGTCCACCCGAACCGCACGCGATGCGGCCTCACCAGCACCCGCAAGAGCGCGATGGATCGGACGCGAATCGCCTTGTTTTCCCGCGTGGTGAAATCTTGACGGTCTTCACCCGCAACTCCGGTCGTGCTCATGAGATACCCCCTCGTCATCGACGTCGATGGGCTCGTCTGACAGTGACGAAATGAGATGGCGATACGTCGCGGACGTCGCCAACAGTTCGGAGTGGGTGCCGACCGCCGCGATGCGCCCGTTGTCCAAGAGGGCGACCCGATCAGCAAGCATGACGGTCGACGGTCGATGGGCGACCACGAGCGCCGTCGTCGTCGAAAGCACCTTTCGCAGGGCGGCTTCGACCCGCGCTTCCGTTTCGACATCGAGGGCCGACAACGGGTCGTCGAGGACCAGCACCTCCGGTGCCGCGGCAATTGCGCGCGCGAGGGCGAGTCGCTGCCTCTGTCCACCCGAGAGGCTCAATCCCTGTTCGCCGATCATCGTGTCCACGCCGTCCGGCAGGTCGTAGACAAACTCGGCCTCTGCGATCGACAACGCCTGTGCCAACACCGCGTCAGACTCGGACGCGGGAGCGTCAACGAGGTCGTGTCGCCCCAACAACACATTGTTGCGAACGGTGTCTGAGAACAACGTTGCGTCCTCGA
Source organism: Microbacteriaceae bacterium (assembly GCA_016463265.1). Classification (GTDB taxonomy): domain Bacteria; phylum Actinomycetota; class Actinomycetes; order Actinomycetales; family Microbacteriaceae; genus MWH-TA3. The sequence continues at coordinate 25,018 of JAEMRP010000001.1, forward strand.
ACGCCATCGCGATCCGTGTTCGCAGGGTGTCCAGACTTAGATCACGGACATCAACTCTGTCCAACAGGATTCGGCCCCCCGTGACGTCGTACAGTCGGGCCGGCAACGCCGTCAGGACCGTTTTGCCGCTGCCCGTTGCTCCGACCACCGCCATCGTTTCACCGGGCAGGATCTCGAGGGATACGCCATTGAGCACGTCCCGCACATCGCCATCGCCGCCCTCGTGTCGATAGTGAACATCCTCGAACACCAACGAACCGGCCGACGTCTTAGGAACTATGGGTGCAGCAGGGCTCGTGATGGTGTTGTCGCGATCAAAGATGTCGAAGATTCGGTCGAGGCCACTCTGCGCTTCGAGGGTCAGGGCCAACAAGTACCCGACCGATTCGATCGGTCCAGCGAGCACGGCCGCGGTGGCAAAGAAGGCAAAGAGTTGACCGGTGGTCAGGTCGCCCTGGCTCGCGAGCCACACGCCGACGAGCAAGCAGGCCGCCAATGCAAAATCGGGAATCCACTCCAGCCAAAAACCGAGCGTCGCTCGCGCGTTGCCTTTGGCGACCTCGAGGTTTCGCCCGTGTGTTGCGCGTTCCGCGAACCTCGACAGCGAGTCATTACCGCGACCGAACGAACGCAACACGCGAATCCCGTGAACCGATTCTTCGACCGACGTCGCGACGTCGCCCCACTGGTCCTGAGCGGCTCTCGACAATCCAGTGAATCGATTCCGAAAACGAGACCCAAACACGAACATCGGAATCGAGCAAATCAGAAAGAGAATCGCGAGGATCGGACTCCACGTGAAGAGGATTGCAATGCCGAGCACGATGGCGATCGAGTTTCCCACCAGCATCACCGCACCGTAAGACAGCCAGCGTCGCATGAGGCCGACGTCGGTGTGGGCGCGCGACAACAACTGGCCGCTCTGCCACTTGTCATGGAACGCGACGGGCAAGTTTTGCAGGTGGTCGTAAATCGCGTTGCGGATTCGTGAATCGATTCGGGTTCCTGGCGTGAGAACCGCGACTCGTCTCAGGTAGATAAACAGTGCCTCGAACAGCCCGAGCAGTGCGATGAGACCAACCGCCGGCCACACGAGTGTCGGGTCATCACCGCGCAGAGGACCGTCGACGAGAGCCTCGAGGGCGATCGGGATCCCCAGCGCCAACGCACTCGAAATGAGCGAAATGGCCATCCCCGCAATCAGCCCGTAAACGTCTCGACCGGCGAAGGGCAGAATCCGCGCGAGTCCGCGAATCGCCCCGGCTGGGGGCGTGGATTCGGCGTCGACTGTTGGCATGATTATCAATTCAGTCTATGCATGGCAGAATTGCGCCGTGACGGAAAAAGAACTCCTCGACCTGTGGAATCGGGCTCGGACCCATCTCGTGGTCGCTCAATTGGCGCCGACGTTTCTGCTCATCACCACCGTCGGTCTGGTTCCTGCCATTCGCGACACAGGAACGTTTGCGGTCTTGGCCACCCTTGGAATCTTGCTTGCGTCCGGAATTCTTGGTGCACTCGTTGAGTTTGCGGCTGCACACGAAGCCCAGGCTGTTGCGCGCGACCTTGCCGGAATCGCGAAGCCCAGCCACACGTCGCTCACCATCATTCGATT
>JAEMRP010000001.1:26732-31499 GCA_016463265.1 Microbacteriaceae bacterium
TCGAATCACGTTTTCGGAATTCCCGGAACCGCTGATTGCAATCACGACGTCGCCCGGTGCAATGAAGTTCCGCAGCTGCTCTTCGTAGACGATGTCGTATCCGACGTCGTTGCTATAGGCCGAGATGGTCGATGTGGCGTCAGTCAGTGCGATGACGCGGAACTTGGCGTCGCGTTCGTAGCTCGCACCCTTGAGGAGGTCGGTCGCAAAGTGGGACGCGGTCGAGGCGCTTCCGCCGTTTCCGCACGTGAATATCGTTCGCCCGTTGGCGCGCGCGGTGTCGAGTAACTGGCGCAATTCCGAAACGGCGTCGAGGTCAATCGAGCCCAGCGCCGAGGTCAGCGACTCTCGATAAGAATCAAAATAGGTCACGGGTTAGCTCCTTCGCGCCGAGGTGAACGCCTTCGCTGTCGAATGTTGATGTCGTGATGACGGGGACCATGTGGCTCCAACTCTCGAGTTCACGACTGACGCTATCAGTCAGACTTTTCGTCAGACGGGTCCCGACCCGCGAGACACCGCCCCCGAGAACGATCACCGACGGGTTGTAGAGCAAGATTGCGTGGCTCAGCCCTCGTGCAAAAAATCGCGAATACTCGGCGAGGAAATCGTCGTCGGCAAACAGTTCAATCGCGGGTCGGCCGTGGTCCTGTTCGATCCAAAAACCACTGCACAGTCTCTCGAGACACCCCGTCCGTCCACACGAACAGACTCTCGGGTCGTCGCTGACACGAGTGTGCCCCAACTCGCCGGCTTCGTTCGAGGCTCCGCGAACGATGTTTCCGGAACTGATGACCCCCGCGCCGATGCCTGTCGACACCGTCACATAGACGAGGTCGTCGAACCCGTGACCACCGTGATGAAATTCGGCGAGTGCCCCGACCTTGGCGTCATTGTCGACCGCGATGGGAAGGTCGAGCGCGTGACGGGACCACGTCCCGAAATCGAAACCGCTCCAGCCTGGAACGTGGACCGATCGTTTTACTGTCGCCGTCCGAAAATCGACGGGACCGCCGAACGATACTCCGACCGCAGTTGCGGGGTTCCCGCCTGCCTCGAGGTGCTTTCGGTAGTGCAAAACCGCGCGCTCGAGGTTTTCAGTGGACCCGCTCGTCGGCCACGATTCGAGACCGTGCACTCCGTCGTCGTCCGTAATTGCGACAGCGCACTTTGTGCCGCCAATGTCGATGGTCAGCGTTGTCGCCATCGATTCACCCCCATCGGTTCACCCCATTGTAGGGCTGGGCAACCGAGTGGCACGGGCGAGTGCGGGGCGAGTAGCGTGAGACCGTGAACACCGACATCACCGAGTGGGTCGCCTCAAACGATTTTGACGAGCGCCAGCCATCCGAACCTGTCACGCTGCTTTTGCACGGGTACGGGTCGCACGAACAGGACTTGCCGCCGATTCTGGAGTGGCTCGGACTTTCCACCCCCTGGGTTTCCCCCCGAGCGCCGATTGCACTTCCTACCGCCGGTTTCGCGTGGGCGCCCATCACGATCCCGGGCAATCCCGATCCCGACGACGCCGCCGTTGCAACCGATGGGCTGTGGCGATGGCTGGACCAGAATGTGCCCGTGGCCCCGATTGTCGCAATCGGTTTCTCGCAGGGCGGATTCATGGTGAGCCAGTTGCTTCGCACTCGGCCCGATCGAATCGCAAAGGCGGCGCTTTTGGCCGGGTTCGTCGCGGGGACGGCTCAACCCGCGGACCCCGAACTCGTCGCGACGAAGCCCACCGTGTTCTGGGCGCACGGAACCTCCGACACCGTCATCGTCCCAGAGGCCATCGAGCGAACCTCCGAATTCCTCCACGCCCACACCACGGTCATCGACAAGTCGTACCCGGGGCTGGGACATTCGATTGACGAGCGCGTGTTGAACGACCTGCGCGACTATCTGGCTTCGGCGTAGTCTTCAGTCATGAACAAAGAGTCAAACATTCGTTTTTGGATTTTCCTCGTGTTGGCCGGTATCGGTCTCGTCACCGCCATGGTGTTCAACGGAATCGCCGTCATGAGCGGCCAAGATTACGCCGCGGCGTGGTTCGGCACCGCCGTGGACTGGGTATTGTCTGCGGACCTGTCAGTCGTTGCCCTCGCCTCGGTCGTCTTCATGCTCGCTGAGGCTCGACGAATCGGGATGAAGCGCGTGTGGCTCTACATCGCGCTTTCCGGTGTCACGGCGATGGCGTTCACGTTCCCGTTGTTCCTCGCAATGCGCGAGCGGCACCTTGCTGGTGCAGCCACGCCACAAAAATAACGATTGACAAGAATAGTACCTGCGCAACGGCGATGACGCGTTCCCACAGCCCGACCATCGGCTGCTCGGGGTTTGTCCAGACCGACAGGAACGCGATGGAACCGACGGTGAAAATCAGGGTCGCGGTGATGGCCGCGACGGGGCGCACGATCCACGGGTAACTGCGGTCAAATCGCATCGAGAACAACGGCCACGCCGACATCAAAACGAACGTCGCAATCGCAAAGACCCGGTGCCAATAGGACGACGAGTCCTGGGACGGCGTGGCAAAAATTGTCAGCCCATAGGTCGTGAGCCCGGCGACAAAAATCGTGATGCGGCCCGGCATTGACAAGACCGGCGCCCAGACGGCGGCGATGAGCGACAGAGTGCCGCCCAACAGAAAGAACGAGGATTGCACCCATTTGACGGGAGAGTCATCCGCGGCCAGATCGCTGATTGTTTTGGTGACGTGGTCGTATCCGGGCCAGAGCGAACCGGCAACCACCCAGCCCATCACGGCCTGAATCGGTCCGATTATCGCGGCGACGAGTGCGGGGCGCCCGACGAGGTTCATACGAACAGCCTACGAGTCGTCACAGCACGCCGATTCTGCGTAATCGGTTTAGCGCGCCGTCCTCGATCGGGCTTTCGGGGCCAATCGCCACTCGAATAGTTCGCAAAATGAGCCTTGTCATCGGAACCACCAGCCATCGCGGTTTCGCCGTGAGGCCAAGCATCGCGCGAAACTCGGGTCGCATCGACACCACCGCAGCGTCGAAAAGCAAGCGATAAATCGGACGGACCACCAAGGGCAATGGCGGCCGGCGAATGAAACCCACAACAGATTTCGTTGATTCGGTCGACACGAGCACACCCGTCTTCCACAAGTCCGTGATGGTGTCGTCCATCTCGCGTCGAGAAGACGGGGTGTCTTCTAGCCCGAGCGGTGCGACGGAACGCCCCCACTGCTCGACATAGTTATCGGCGGGCGACTCGGCGGAACCGCGTGGAATCGGCGTCGCCGCATACATTTCGTGGGCAACAAGGAACGATTCCATGAACGCGACGTGCACCCACAGCAAAAGGTCCGGGTCGGCAGCCCGATAGGCACGCGTCTCATTGTGGCCCGTCTCGTACGTGCCGGTGACGCGCCTGTGAAGGCGGTTTACGCGCGTCGCTTCGTTGCTTACGGCCGAGTGGCTTCCGAACGTCGTGATGGTGAGCCACCGAATTGTTCCCGCCAACCGACCCAGCGGATCTTTCTCATACCGTGAATGGTCGGACACGCCCGCGAGTGATCCGGGGTGAAGAGCCTGCATGAGCAACGCGCGAATTCCCCCGACGAGCGTGCCGAAATCTCGGTGAATGACCCACGGAGCATCGGTCGGAACATAAAGGCCGCCGTCATCTCCCCGCGCAATAATCTCGAGCCACGGAGGCGTGCCATCCGCTGCACCAGACAGCAGTCGGCGGAAACGAACCGACAGCCATTCCTGCATAGGATTGTTAGAAGTCATAGTGCAAATAGCCTATGGGTACAGTCTTAACACCTAAGCCAAGGAGTCCTCATGACATCACTCACCAACGCCACCGTCCTGGTCATTGGCGCGACGGGCGGGATTGGGCAGAGCCTGTGCGCCGCCCTCAACGACGCCGGGGCAACAGTCATCGGAACAACGCGAGACGAGGGAAAATTGTCGGGCCTCGCATCGAGCACCTCGAGCCAGCGGGTACTCGATCTCGCCGACGGCGATTCCATCGCCGCATTCTTGGACGACATCGAGGCGGATGACGTCGCGCTCAACGGAATCATCGTCGCCGCCGGTGTTGTGGGGTTCGGTAACGCTGTTGATGTCCCCGCTGCCGGCTTCGACCGTATGATGGCAATCAATGCGACGGGACCGATCCACGTGCTCTCGGCGCTATCCCCCACCGTCGGAAAATCGGGTGACGGTTTCGTTGTGACGCTGTCGGGCATGATCGCCGAGACCCCGATGGCGGGGCTATCGGCGTATTCCGCGAGCAAGGCCGCGTTACACGCATTCAGCGTTGCTGCTGGTCGAGAGTTTCGTCGACTCGGCGTGCGGTTCATTGACGCGCGTCCCGGGCACACCGAATCCGGTTTGGCCACACGAGCGCTCTTCGGCGAAGCGCCGAACTTTGGAGCGGGGCTCACGACCGATGGGGTCGCTGCGCGAATCGTCGCGGCGATTCTCAACGATGAGAAAGATCTTCCCAGCGCATCCTTTATCTAGCGCGTTGCCTATTCGCGACCGCTACTGTGGGGTCGCTCTCGACGGTTATCGAGGGGTATCCCAATTTGGACACCGTCAGCCGCATTGAGATTACTCGGCCCATGTCGGTTGCCGTTAACTTGTATTTTGAACTCGTCGCATTGGGGATGCTAAACCCGTTACGAAGCCACTGATAATGGCTAGTCACGCGTTTCATCCAACCCGCTGGCCTGGCGCTCAGGGTCTTTGCGACCTTGGCCGTTCCAGAAATCGTCACCGACCCCGCCGG
>JAEMRP010000039.1:0-3711 GCA_016463265.1 Microbacteriaceae bacterium
TGTCGAGGAATCGAACATCCTTGGCGTTTTGCTGGATAAATGTGCGTCGCGCACCAACGTCTTCGCCCATGAGCGTCGAGAAAACAGTGTCAGCGATAGCGGCGTCACTCAAAGTGACCCGCAACAGCGTTCGCGAATCCGGATTCATCGTGGTATCCCACAGTTCTTGATGGTTCATTTCTCCAAGACCCTTGTAACGCTGGATTCCGTTCTCTTTCGGCAGTTTTTGGCCGGCGCTTGTTCCGGACTCGATGCGAGCGTCACGTTCACGATCGGAATAGACGTACTCGTGCGCATGGTTGCTCCACTTCAGTCGATACAGCGGTGGCTGTGCGAGGTACACAAACCCTGCATCAATCAAGGGACGCATGTACCGGAACAAAACGGTGAGCAAGAGGGTGGTGATGTGTTGACCATCAACGTCGGCATCGGCCATCAGCACGATTTTGTGATACCGGACTTTTTCCAATGAGAACTCTGTATCGATACCCGCACCGAAAGCCGTGATCATCCCCTGGATTTCCGCGTTACCGAGGGCGCGATCAAGCCGCGTTTTTTCGACGTTGAGGATTTTTCCGCGGAGCGGCAAAATTGCTTGAGTCTCTGGGTTTCGGCCCTGGACGGCTGAGCCCCCCGCGCTGTCGCCCTCAACAATGAAGATCTCGGAAAGCGATGGATCTTTGGATTGGCAGTCCTTCAGCTTGCCCGGCATTCCGCCAGACTCAAGCAGTCCCTTTCGGCGGGTTTGTTCCCGTGCCTTTCGGGCTGCGATGCGTGCGGCAGAAGCTTGAATTGCCTTTCGAATGATTTCCTTCGCCTCGGCTGGGTGGCTATCGAACCAGTCGCCCAGCTTGTCACCGACTGCTTTCTGGACAAACGACTTGGCCTCGGTGTTGCCCAGCTTGGTCTTCGTCTGGCCTTCGAACTGCGGTTCGGCGAGTTTGACCGAGATGACCGCTGTCAATCCTTCGCGCACATCTTCGCCCGACAGGTTCTCGTCCTTTTCCTTGAGAATTCCCTTGTCCCGCGCGTACTTATTGATCAGTGTCGTCAATGCGGCGCGGAAGCCCTCTTCGTGAGTTCCACCCTCGTGGGTGTTGATCGTGTTGGCAAAGGTATGGATGCTCTCGGAGTACGCATTCGTCCATTGCATCGCAAGTTCCAACGAAATTGTCCGGGCCTTGTCTTCGGACTCCAGTCCGATAATTTCTGGGTGAATGACCTCGATTTTTTTCGCGGAGTTGAGATACTCCACGTAGTCCATGAGACCTCGTTCATAACAAAATGAGTCGTGTCGGTCCGATGCACGTTCGTCGGTCAAGTCGATTCGAAGGCCCTTGTTGAGAAACGCCATCTGTTGGAATCGGGTTCGAAGGGTCTCGTAATCGAAGTCGGTCGTTTCGAAAATTTCGGTGTTAGGCCAAAAAGTGATTGTTGTGCCCGTCGAGTCGGTTGCTTCACCTTTTTTGAGGGGCTTGACCGGTACTCCGTCGTGGAACGTTTGGGTATATACATTTCCCTGCCGGCTAACAGCAACGTCGAGGCGGCTTGAGAGGGCGTTCACCACCGACGAGCCGACGCCGTGAAGTCCGCCCGAGACGGCGTATCCGCCGCCGCCGAATTTTCCGCCGGCGTGAAGGATTGTGAGAACCACCTCAACCGTCGATTTTCCTTCGGTCGGGTGCATATCAACCGGAATGCCACGCCCGTTATCGATACAGCGAATGGCGCCATCTGGAAGAATCGTGATCTGGATGAGGGAACAGTGACCGGCTAGAGATTCATCGACAGAATTGTCGACGATTTCGTAGACAAGGTGGTGCAGACCGCGTTCCCCGGTCGACCCGATGTACATTCCAGGACGCTTGCGCACGGCTTCGAGGCCCTCGAGAACTTGGATATTCTCGGCCCCGTAATTATTGAGGTTTGCCTTCGGTTTCGGCTCGGCCATTAGAACTCCTCTGTGGCACCCCGTGAGGCCCATCCTGTGGGTTCTAGTCTACCGCGAAAGGCGCCCGCAAAACAGGAAATTCGCGCCTGTGCGCGCCTCTTTCGCGCGCATTGCCAAATCATGTGGCTTATCCGTAAGTGTCTCGCGGACCGCGCCATTTCACGCTACGAGGACCCCTAATTTTGTTGGGGACACCAGGTCCAACGACAGAGATTTTCTCAATACCCGAATCCGGGAATCTGGCAAGTATTTCTGCGAGAATCTCGTGGCGCATTAACCGAAGGTTTGTCGCCCAGGCCGAGGAGTCACATCGGACGGTGACGAGGTCCTCGTCAATCTCGGGAACAGTGTGAGCCGCGACATCGACACCGACGATGGCTTCCCATTGGTCGATCACGGATTCGCGCGACAAGAATGGAGCCCAACCACGTTCGGTAATTGTTCGAGACACAATCGAACCGATTGACCTCGGATCCCGTCCCTTCTCGAACGGGAGGGAGCCCTTTTGCTCGGTAACGACCGAGTTGTGGCGGCGTTTGCGTCCAGAGAAAACTTCGACCAAGTGTCCAAAAAAGCGGATGGCCTCGTTTGGGTTGACCGGTGATTCAGGCATCAATCCTCCCGCCAAGAACGGTGTGTTGTCGGCCGACAAGGGACGCAGGGATTGTTGCGACATCGGCGGCGGTGATGATGACATGCTCTATCCCTGAAAGGTGTTCACCGAGCCTGTCCCGGCGGCCCGCGTCAAGCTCGGAGAAGACGTCGTCGAGCACCACGACCGGGTCTCCAGCAATCGACCCGCGGCGAACGATATCCACCTGGGCCAAGCGCAACGACAACGCGCACGACCACGCTTCGCCCTGGCTGGAGTGGGTTCGAGCGGGCAGGTCATTAAGGACGATCAACATGTCGTCGCGATGTGGTCCGAAAAGGGTAGACCCGCGATCTATCTCGTCCCGTTGTTTCACGTGAAACAAGGTCCGCAGGGTATCGGCGATATCCGGCTCAGCCGTGTTGTCAGGGATTGACTCAGACATGGTGACCATTGCAGAGTCGGCCGACGAGGCAATCGCCCTATAGTGCGCGCACAGGCGGGGAGACAAATCATTAATGAGGTGCCGCCGTGCCACCATTATTCGCGTGGCAAGACCAACGAGGGCATCCGTCCAGGTGTGAAGGGTTTCAGGTGGAGCCGCTGGCGTAGAGCGAAGAGATTTCAGGAGGGTGTTTCGCTGTCGCAGAACGCGATCGTAATCGGCGATGTCGCCCGCCAGTGCTGACGATACCTCCGCCACGAGGTCATTGAGAAACATTCGTCGGTGCTCGGGTTCACCTCGCACGAGGTCCATGTCTTCCGGCGCAAACGCTACGAGTGGTAACAGCCGCGCAAGCTCGCGCCGTTTCGTCACTGTCCCATTCACGCGAATGGTGTTCGCACCAGAACCCGTCACGCGTAAATCGACGGTGAGGCGACGTGTGTCGTGCTGGACAGTCATCCGAATAATTGCTTCGGACGAACCGCTCTTCACAAGAATCGCATCGCTCGCCGTGCGGTGCGAGTGCCCCGTGGTCGAATAAATCAGCGCCTCAACAAAGTTAGTTTTCCCTTGACCATTGGGCCCAACGAGAAGCGTCGGTGAACTCTCGAACACAAGCGACTGGTGCTCGTAGTTCCGCCAACCGATAAGTTCAGCGGAGATGATTCTCATGGCCTAGCGATTGAGCAGGTTCGGTTGCATGAGGTACCGGTAAGCCTGTTC
>JAEMRP010000039.1:3811-7980 GCA_016463265.1 Microbacteriaceae bacterium
GGAAGGTTCGGATATTCATTGAGTGGCATAACCGACATATTGAACTTGGCTGTGCCGGATGCGACGATCAGCTTGGTTTCGTGGAGTGAAACCGTAACGGTGTCTCCGGGAAGGCGGGTAACGATATCGGCGAGTAGTTTTCCCGAAACGAGCACCGATCCGGCAGCGCTGACATCACTCTCGATCGTGGTGCGTGTTGAAACATCATGGTCAAACGACGCAAAAGTGACGCCGTCGTCAGTCACATCGATGCGGACCCCGGCGAGGGTCGGGTTGGTGTTCTTTGAAGTGAGCAGCTTTGTCACAAAAATGATGGCCTGTGACAGGACATCCTTGTTGGCTTGAAATTTCACGACGCACCTCTCGACATATGTTTGGTTTCTTATTGTGTCACACACGGGCGACGGGCTAAAAGCGGTTTGGTTATCGATCTCCAGTCGTTTTCATTAAGTACCGTAATCGTCTTAACACCGGTGGATATGTGGATAACTTGCTCGTTAGTCATGCCTGTAGCGGAACTACACCGGTGGAAGTTGTCAGCAAACTGTTGACACCGTCGGACCACGAACAGTACCGCCTTTTCATAAAAATAGTTATCCCAAGTCTTTGTCGAGTTGTTGGGGAATATACACACCTATGCACAGAGGTGTCAGGAGAATGCCGCAGAACTACCTCGACGATTGTTTAATGATGTGTGTGAGGTCCGTCACCTGGTTGTACACCGACCGGCGCTCTTTCATCAACTCAGCTATTTTATTGTTCGCGTACATCACGGTGGTGTGATCTCTACCGATGAGCTGCCCAATTTTTGGCAAAGATAAAGATGTCAACTCGCGACACAAGTACATTGCGATCTGCCGGGCTTGAGCAATCGCCGCGGCACGAGAATTTCCGTATAGCTCGTCGAGCGACAGCTCGAAGTATCGAGCGACGTGTTCGATGATGTCAGTGGGAGAAACGTCGCCTTCTTCGAGCGTGATCAGGTCTTTCAAAATGGTTTGAACAAGAGGCAAATCTATTGGTACACGATTGAGGCTTGCGAAAGCTGTCACCCGGATCAGCGTGCCCTCTAGTTCACGAATGTTGGTGGCCACCTTCGACGCAATGTATTCGAGAACATCATCACCGATACCCAGATTTTCAACCGTCACCTTTTTGCGAAGAATAGCTATGCGTGTTTCCAAGTCAGGAACCTGGATATCTGTGATGAGACCCCACCCAAAACGGCTCCGCATGCGCTGCTCAAAACCCGACAGCTGTTTAGGGGGCACGTCGCTGGTAATGACAACCTGTTTTCCGTGTTCGTGAAGCGTATTGAAGGTATGAAAGAACGTGTCTTGGGTGGCGTCTTTTCCTCCGAGAAACTGGATGTCGTCGATGAGCAGCAAATCCACCTCTCGATATCGTCGATTGAAACTCTGCATTTGGCTGAGCGCCAGTGCGTTGATGTAGTCGTTGGTGAATTCTTCGGACGAGACGTACCGGACCTTGATATTGGGGAACAACCCTTCGGCGTAGTGACTGATCGCATGAAGGAGGTGAGTCTTACCTAGGCCGGATCCGCCATAGATAAAAAGCGGGTTGTATGCCTTCGCTGGAGACTCGGCCACGGCCAGGGCAGCGGCATGCGCAAATCGGTTTGAGGGCCCAATCACGAAGCTCTCGAAGGTGTACTTCGGATTCAGGCGAATCTCACCGGAGTTCCCCGGAACCACTGAGGCCCCGATCGGAGTGTAAGAGGGGGAGTTTTCGAACGACACTTCTTCATCTGTGTCACGCAGGGAGGGATTGACGACGATGGAGAAATTAGTAACCATCTGCTCCTCGTTGGCGAACGTGTTGAGCCCAGCCAGGATTTCGTTGCGCGCGCGCTGCTCAATCATGTCCCGCGCAAAATCGGAGTCGACCTCGAGATACAACGTTTCGCCAAGGATCCCCTGCGGAACCGCCGACTCGACAACTGCCAATATTCGTGGCGAAACATCCACGCTACGAGAGACCTCATGGACGACGTTGCGCCATAGGGTTTCGAGAGGGTTGTTGTTGTTTGGCATCTACTTTTCCCGCTTGTGGATAAGTCACCATATTAGCCACAATTACCGATGCACAATCAGCCCCGGCGCAAATGTGGAAAACTATGGGGTGCCGGGTTTGACTACCCCCGAAATGTGCCCTATTCTTTTGAGGTTGCGCTCCTGTGTGCAATTACTCAACCTGAATGTACCGGCCACTGGCCGAGGAGAACAAATGTCGAAGCGTACCTACCAGCCCAATAACCGCCGTCGTGCGAAGGTTCACGGCTTCCGTTTGCGTATGCGCACGCGTGCCGGTCGTGCGATTCTTGCCGCCCGCCGCCGCAAGGGTCGCAGCGAAATCACTGTTTAATCCTCCACGGTGCTGTCCCGTCACAACCGCATCGTTGAGCCCGGCGATTTTCGTCAGGTAGTTCGTCGCGGTGACAAGCGAGTTACGGCACACCTCATCGTTTATCGATGCCCTGCCGACCAAGTCCGCGTGGGTGTTATCGTCACCGCCAAGTGTGGCAATGCAGTGGTGAGAAATACCCTTCGGCGTCGGACCCGCGCGATCACGAGAAAACTTATTGATGAGGGCCTCCTCACCGGCGACGTCATCATTAGGTTTCGATGTGAGGGATCAGTTCCGAGCTTCATTGAGCTGAAATCGGAAATCAACAATGCAACCGTTGCGTGGGTGCGGCCGTGATCGCGTGGTCGCTATACCTGTTGCCCCGGAACATTCTGACCGCATTCATCCGTGGGTGGCGAATGGCCGTCTCCCCGCTCTATGGAGACGTGTGTCGATTCCACCCAACCTGCTCTGCCTACGGGCTGGGAGCAGTGCAACAGTTCGGCGTTATCCACGGGGGTGCAATGACCGTGTGGCGCATTGTGCGCTGTAATCCGTGGGCACGTGGTGGAATAGACGATGTACCTGCCAGAATGGACGGTAACTTCCCCCTCTCGCGCTCGGGATTCGTAGCCCCGAAGAAGAAAGAAAAATGATGCCCGATATTCTTGGAATGATTCTCTGGCCCTTCCGCTGGGCAATCGAAGCGCTGTTGGTCGGCTTCCACTGGATTCTGACCCAAGTGGGGATGAACCCGAGCGACGGGTGGACCTGGGTCCTTTCCATCACCGGCTTGGTGTTGGTCGTGCGCGCCGCGCTGATCCCACTCTTTGTTCGGCAGATCAAGAGCCAACGCAAGATGCTCGAGGTGGCCCCGGACCTCAAAAGAATTCAGGACAAATACAAAGGGAAACGCGACCAGTTTTCGCGCGAGGCGATGACTCGCGAGACGATGGCGTTATACGGCAAACACGGGACGTCACCGTTCTCGTCCTGCCTCCCCCTCCTCTTTCAAATGCCCGTCTTCTTTGGTCTGTTCACCACACTGAACAATGCCGCGCTCGGGGATGCCGGCATCGGCTTCATGAATTCCGCGCTCGCCCTAAACTTTGGCGAGGCAACGATCTTCGGGTCGGCCCCGCTGCACTCGGCGATGTCGACGGCGGGAGGAAACTGGGTCGTCATCTGGACCGCGGCAGTCATGGTGGTTCTTATGACGGTTTCGCAGTTCATCACGCAAAAACAAATCATGTCCAAGAACATGTCGAAGGCGATGAAGGAAAGCCCGACCTACAAGCAACAGCAAATCCTTTTGTACATCCTCCCCCTCGTGTTTCTCTTTTCGGGTTTTGCGTTCCCACTTGGTGTCATGATGTATTGGCTCGTGTCTAACTTCTGGACGATGGGGCAGCAGTTCGTTGTCATCCGCAACATGCCGACGGCGGGGTCGGAGGCGTTCTACGCGTGGGAGGCTCGTCAGGAAAAGAAGAACATCCGCAAAGGAATAGTCACCGAGCTGCCAGCAATCGAAGAAGTGAAGCCAGCACAACGCCAGCAACCCAAGGGCAAGAACCGCGCAAAGCGCGGAAAGGGAAAGAAATAATGTCAGAGACAAAAGACGCGGCAGACATCGCAGCCGATTACATCGAGGGGCTTCTCGACATCGCCGATCTTGACGGAGACCTCGAGATCACGAACTCGAACGGCCGCGATTACGTCTCGGTTGTCGCCACGGATAGCGACCATCTCAAGGTCCTCACCAGGGGCGACACGGTGTCCGCGCTCCAGGAGTTGACCCGCCT
>JAEMRP010000196.1 GCA_016463265.1 Microbacteriaceae bacterium
AGTAGGCGCCCCCCCACGGCGAGAGCAGACAGTGCGTTGTCGATTGCCCGACGAAGAATGGGGAGTTCCGCGTTCACTTCGATCCGCAACGCTTGGAATACCCGTTTTGCTGGGTGACCCGAGTTCTTAAGCGCATAGGGTGTGGCATCGTTCAAAATCCGAACCAGGTGTTCGCTGCGAACAATCGGTTGTTCGCGCCGTTCGGCACCGATCGCACGGGCATAGCGCGGAGCCAACTTTTCTTCTCCGTAATCTCGGAAGATTCGAATGAGGTCACCCTCGTCGTATTCGCGAAGGATGTCGGCTGCGGTCAGTCCCGTTGTCTGGTCCATTCGCATGTCGAGTGGCGCATCGAGTGCGTAGGCAAAACCTCGTTCTGACTCGTCAATCTGCATCGACGAAACCCCAAGGTCGAGCAGAATACCGTTTGCTGCTGTGCGATGCGCTGTTGCAAGGGCATCGGCGATGTGGTCGTAGGTGGTGTGAACACCGATGAACCTTGGCCCGAAAGAGTCAAGTCGTTGGCTCGCGAGTCGGAGGGCAACGGTGTCTCGATCAATGCCGACCACAGTCGTCTCGGAGAACCGGGTGAGGATGGCGTCGCTGTGCCCACCGAGTCCCAGCGTTCCGTCGACGACAACAGGGTTGGACCCGATGAGTGCCGGCGCAAGAGCATCGAGACATTCGTCGAGCAAGACGGGGGTGTGTGTCGGAGTAGCCATAATTTTTCCGGTGGTCGCGGTGATCCGATCCCCCTCCGCTGCCTGCCGTGGGGGAAGTACTTCAGGGGCGGCGGGGAGTCGCATCATCGCGGCTAAAAGAGTCCCGGAATCACCTCCTCCTCGGTGTCGCTGTATGCCTGTTCCTTCTCGGCGTAATACGTGGCCCATGCGTCGGCGGCCCAGATCTCGGCTCGACTACCGACGCCGATCACAACCAGGTCGCGACCAAGGCCGGCGTATTCGCGAAGTTGTCCGGGAATCATGACGCGGTTTTGTTTGTCCGGGGTCTCGTCACTTCCGCCCGAGAGCAGCAAACGTGAATAGTCGCGAGCGACTTTGCTGGAGATGGGAGCCGAGGACGCGGATTCAAGAAGCCCCTGGAACGTCGCGCGCGGGAAGACGTAGATGCAGCGCTCTTGACCACGGGTGAGAACAATGCCGCCAGCAAGTTCGTCGCGAAATTTGGCAGGCAGGATGACGCGACCCTTGTCGTCAAGTTTCGGTTCGTACGTTCCGAGCAACATCGCTCCCTCCTTCCCTATATCTCCACTTTACTCCACTTTACCCCACTCTGCTCCACTTTAGGTAAAAAATTGCACATTTCGTGTCGCGCAACCGTGTTTCGGGCGCAACAAAAAACCCGACCGAAGTCGGGTTTTTTGAACGGGCTAGTTCTTAGATTTCGCCGTCGAGGCGGCGTTCCCAGCGATCAGCAAGTTTGGACTCTGACCGAGGCTTCGCCGGAGGTCGAACCTCGCCACGGCGATTCACCGTCAACATCGCACCGACCATCATGACGCCAAAACCTCCGACACCGACCAACGGAAGTTGCAGGACCACGCCAGCGAGCAAAACGCCCACACCCGCGACAAGGACAAGGACGCCAATCGTGACCAGCGTCGGGTTTGAGCGGCGGGGTGAAGGGTTAACGACATCGGCATTCGTGCCAGAGAGCTGTCGCTCCATCTCTTCAAGTACTCGGCGTTCTTCATCCGAAAAGGCCATCTTCACTCCTTCACTTAGTTACAGTGTAAAGCCTGCTTCGCTAGTGTGGAACCGTGAGTTCCCCAAAATCTTTCATTGACCGCGTTGCCGAAAATCTGCGAGACGTCGTCGCACGATCGCATCGTGAAATTCCCGAGATTGCGACCGACGCCGACGCCCTCACCTCGGTATCCGAATCATTCCTTCACGGCGGGAAGCGCTTTCGCGCGCGGCTTGCCTATTGGGGCTGGCGTGCCGCGGTGACCTTCGGTGATATCGCCGTAGACCCCGATGATCACGCCGAACAGCACCGTGTCGT
>JAEMRP010000197.1 GCA_016463265.1 Microbacteriaceae bacterium
CCGAATGACCAGCCCACGACCCACGGGGTCGGGAGTCCTTCAGCGCGGATGAAGGCGAGAGCCGCCTCGAGGTCCATGCGCTCGTCAACCCCGTGACCGAATTCACCCTGCGACCGACCACGCGGTGACGTCACGCCGCGAAAGTTGAAACGCAACACGGCAAGGCCCGCCATAGCGGGCAGACGCAGAGCAGCCTTCCGAATGATGTGCGAATCCATGTACCCGCCCGCGGTGGGAAGCGGGTGCAGGAACAGGAGTGTCCCCACGGGGGTGCCCGATTCAGGAACGGACAGTTCCCCAACGAGCACGTGACCGTCTTCCGTGTGTAATTCGATGTCGCGACGGAGAGCGGGTAATTCCGTCGTGCTGCGAATCTCGTTCATCAGAACATCTTCCAACACGACGCGTGCCAATGGCGGCGATCGCGAACAGACGCCTCTTCCCCGAACAACCCCTCGTAGTGCCAGGTGACGACGTGCGGGACACCGATTTCGATCGTGATGACGCAACCGGGACAGGCGTATTCCTTGACGGCACGTGCCTCGGTGATGTCCTGCACTATCCACTCTTCGCCGCGCTTCGATTCGGTGCGACGGCCACCAGAGGCGCGGATCATGTCGACCGGGGTCGACTCGTCGCGCTTGGGCCGATTACGCCGGCCCATCAGTACCACCCATTTTCTTCGCTGTGGGTCCACGCATCGCACGGGGTCGTGTAACGATCCGCGATGTAACTCAGTCCCCACAGAATTTGTGTTTCTGCGTTGGTGCGCCAATCTTTACCCGCCGTGCGCATTTTGTTTCCCGGCAACGCCTGCGGAATTCCGTACGCCCCACTCGAAGGGTTTTCTGCGCGATGGTTCCAATTCGACTCGCGATTCCACAAATCGACAAGGCACGCGAATTCCGATTCATCCCAGTTGCGCGCGCGCAATTTGGTCCGAGCAAACTGTTGGGCTCTGTTCACGTCTGACGCGCTCGATGTGAAAGGCCCATTGGTCAACGACCAGGGGGCTTTAGCGATCGAGTACTGCGACGCGTCCTTGTTCGCGAAGGACTGGTCGCTCAGAGCATTGCGCGACCCCGCATAACCCGGGTCGTAGGCCGTGAACGGGGCGAGGGCCGGTCCGAACACGAGAATTGCCACCCCCGCCAGAGCGGCGCGAGTGGCGTTGGGTCGGGATTCGGAACTCAACCCAACCGACTCTACTTCGCCGCGAGCATTACCCGAACGAGTTCGTCGAGCAGCAAATCGACCTGGCCCTCGTGGTATCCGCCAATTTGAGGCCGGAACGTGACATCGCGCACGTCGGATCGCGACAACAGGTGCCTATCCGTGTAGAAGGCTCGAATGCGATCCGTGAATTCGTCGACATCGGTTCGGTTGTAGCCGTAAGTGAGTAACGGCGCGCCACGGAAACGTTTACGCGGTTCGCGAACGATGCGGTTGAGAATGGCTTGCGCGAGCGCGCGCGCTTCTGATGTTGCCCCGTCCGCTCCGCTGCGGCTGATGAGTTCGCGTTGCTCGTGTTCGGCGACGGTGTCCTCGAAACGCTCGAGCGCTACATCAACGTCGACAATCGAATACCCACCCTTGACCACAGGGAACGCCGCAGACCGAATGTCGGTACTCGACACGTCGGATTCGCCGGACTGCACACGAGCGATGAACTCGTCAACCGCGGCAACGTCGTAGCCCTTGGAGGGCTTTTTCACTAGTGGGAAGGTCACCTTTCTATTCTGCCCTAGGAAAACAGCACGGCGAAAACCGACGCGACGAACATCGATGGCAGTACCGAGTCGAGTCGGTCGAGGAAGCCGCCGTGCCCCGGCAAAAGCTTGGACGCGTCCTTCGTGCCGAGTTCGCGTTTGATGAGCGATTCGATGAGGTCGCCCGTGGTGGCGGTTCCCACCAGGATTAACCCGAAGAGCATCCCCCACCACCAGTCGATGTGGATCATCTGGGTCGCAATGATGGAACCGGCC
This sequence comes from Microbacteriaceae bacterium, assembly GCA_016463265.1. Classification (GTDB taxonomy): domain Bacteria; phylum Actinomycetota; class Actinomycetes; order Actinomycetales; family Microbacteriaceae; genus MWH-TA3. Next base: position 1,986 of record JAEMRP010000197.1, read on the forward strand.
GCGAGGGCAAACAGAATCGAACCAGCAAATCCCTCCC
>JAEMRP010000198.1:0-705 GCA_016463265.1 Microbacteriaceae bacterium
GACACAAGCAGGGCGTAAAACCCCACAAAGAGTAGGTACCACAAGACGAAGAACGCGATTCCGCCGGTGATGGGAGCGACCTGGGTGGCGAGAACGAGCGTCAGCGCGAACGCGGCAACCGCGGCCCCGAGAATTGACAACAGGTCACCGATGCGAATTCCTCCCAGCGTTCGCTTTGGTTCGATACCGACAAATTCCCCACGCGGGTGAATCGTTGTTACCTTCGACGATGGGCGTTTTTTGCGCGATACGCCGACGAGAGCGTTGGTGCTCTTTGCGACTTTCGTTTTCGTTTTCGTTTTCGTTGCCATTATGACGCCGCCCCCGATCGCGATCGCGAGACGATGATCGACGCACCAAAGTTGACAATCAACGTCATCGTGAAGAGCGCGAGCCCGGCGGCCATCAGCGCAGAGAGTCCCATCTCGGTCGACTCACCGTAGCGAAGAGCGATGAGAGCCGCGACCGACGAGGCTCCGTTCTGCAGAATGTTCGGCTGGATAAAGAAAACGGGCGAAATGATCATGTACACCGCGATTGTCTCGCCAAGAGCACGACCGAGGCCGAGCATCGTTCCACCAATGATTCCGCCTTGACCGAACGGAAGAACGACGTTTCGAATCATGGCCCAGCGAGTGGCGCCGAGCGCTAGAGCACCCTCACGTTCGCCGACGGGAGTCTGCGAGAACACTTCGCGCATAATCG
>JAEMRP010000198.1:715-2022 GCA_016463265.1 Microbacteriaceae bacterium
GGGTGACCATGATGCCAACAACGATTCCGGCGATGAATGTCGATGATGTGTAGACAGTCGTGGTTGCGAGCGGATCGGTCGGATCGACCCCCGTCACGCCAAGACCGGGAATCCATCCGAAGTACTGCGAAATCCAACGCGAGACCGGGACGATCGATTGCTGGAGGAAGAAGAAGCCCCACAGCCCGAAGACGACGGACGGGATGGCGGCCATGAGGTCGACAATGGACACGAGGAAACTGCGGAGTTGACGCGGAGCATATTCGGTGATGAACAGGGCTGTGCCCAGCGAAAGTGGCAGGGCCACAACAATCGCGACCGTAGCGATCAGAATCGTGCCGACAATGACCGCGGCGATTCCAAACCTGCCGGCGTCGGGTTCCCACGCCTGCTCGGTGAAGAAGCTCCACCCCGCCTTATTGAGCGCCTGCGACGCGCGGTACGCGAGGAAAGATCCGACCAACACCATGATGACAAGCACCGTCGACCCACCCGCGCGAATCACTCCGCGAAAGATTTTGTCGCTCCGATCACGAATGATCGTGAGCTGGCGTGGGGTGTCGGTGAGCATGAATCCGTTTCCGAAAGGTGTCAGGCACGACGAATGTCGCACCATAAGGTTGACTTATCGAAGTGAACGGACGGTGAACGGTGATGCGGCCGAGCAAGAATTTAGGCGCGCGGTGATTCCGACTTCATTAGTGTCTTCGCGACGGAAATTAGCAGTCGGCGAGGAACAAATCGTCCTGCCATTGCCATGACGCGGTTTACCGCACCGACGATGACGCTGGGGGCAGGGGACTTGGAGTCGAGAGCCGACATCGCAGTCGCTACCACTTGAATCGGAGTCATGAGGGCGCCCCCCATGGATCGACCTCCGGCCACATCAAAGAACTCGGTTGCCGTGCCGCCCGGGGAGACGGCGAGCGCCGTTACGCCGGTTCCCTGCAATTCGCCCCAGAGCCCCTCCGTGAACGACAGTACATACGCTTTCGTCGCCGCATAAACCGACATGTTGGGGACGGGTTGGTAGGCGGCCGTTGACGCGATGTTGATGATGGTCCCACGGCCGCGTTCGATCATCGGAGCCACGAAAAGCCGAGACAACTGTGTAAGGGACACAATGTTGACATTGATTTCGTCGGCCATACCGTCGAGATCTTCGGCAGCGAAGGCGCCAATCTGCCCCCACCCCGAATTGTTGACGAGCACGTCGATGGGCGTCTTTCCGACAGCGGTCGCGAGTTTTTTCGCAGCACCGGGAACCGAGAGGTCCGATGCAATCACTCGAACGCTAACACCATTGG
>JAEMRP010000199.1 GCA_016463265.1 Microbacteriaceae bacterium
GCACGCCAGAACGTCGTGACCCGCGCGACCGCGATGGCGTCGCTGCGCGAGACGTTCGCCAAACACGGCTTCCTCGAGATCGAAACCCCGATGCTCCAGACGATGCACGGAGGCGCCGCCGCCCGTCCATTCGTCACCCACTCGAACGCGTTCGACATGGAACTGTTCCTGCGCATCGCCCCCGAACTGTTCCTCAAGCGCGCGGTGGTCGGCGGAATCGACCGCGTCTTCGAGATCAACCGCAACTTCCGTAACGAGGGTGCCGACTCGACGCACAACCCCGAATTCGTGATGCTCGAGTTTTATCAGGCGTACGGCGACTACAACACCGTTGCCGACCTCACGCAAGAAATGATCCAGAACGCGGCCATCGCGGTCGCTGGTTCGCACGTAGTCACCTGGAACGACGGCACAGAGTACGACTTCGGAGGGGATTGGGCACGTATCTCGATGTTCGAATCGCTCAGCACCGCGGTCGGCACCGAAATCACCCCCGAGACGCCGATGAAGACTCTTGAATCGATGGCGAAGGCCGCCGAGATCGAAGTCCAACACCCGACCCACGGCAAACTTGTCGAGGAACTGTGGGAACACCACGTCAAGGGTGACCTCGTTCGCCCCACGTTCGTCATGGACTTCCCCGTCGACACGAGCCCGCTCGTGCGCGAACACCGATCGAAACCCGGCGTCGTCGAAAAATGGGACCTGTACGTTCGCGGGTTCGAGCTCGCGACTGGTTATTCCGAACTCGTTGACCCGGTCATTCAGCGCGAGCGATTCATCGAACAAGCGAAGCTCGGTGAACGCGGTGACGTCGAAGCGATGCGTTTGGACGAGGAATTCCTTCGCGCACTCGAACACGGAATGCCACCGACCGGTGGTCAGGGCATGGGAATCGATCGACTCCTCATGGCTCTGACCGGTCTCGGTATCCGAGAAACCGTCCTGTTCCCGTTGGTCAAGTAGGAGTCGACGTGATTCAGGACTTCTGGGGCAACGCCATTTTTTCGCTCGTGCCGACCATCCTCATCGGGCTCATTTTCTGGTTCGTCATGCGGAGCATCCTGCGCGCAGACCGCACCGAGCGCGACACTCTCAAGAAGTACGAGGCTGAAGAACGCAAACGTCGCGGCCTTCCGCCCACGAAGGATTAGTTCGCGTCTTCGGGGACCGCGATCTTCCAGAGCAGTTTGGCGGGAACAAACGTCGTCAACCACACCGCCGAATCGGGGCTCGTTCGCCCGACCGGTTCGGGCAGAGCCTTCGTCTCGATCTCGAACAGGGCCACAGGAGCGTTGCGTCGGTTGCCGACCTTGACCGCCGCCATCGGGTCTTCGTGCATGTGGACGTAGAGGCGCTTCTGCGGAAGCAGGCCTTCTTTTCGGTCAAGAATCGCGTCGAGGTTGTATTCCGGTGTCGCGTGATACAGATACTGCGGCGCTGCGTTGACATCAATCAAATCAATCTGAACGTTCGGGTTGCTGTGCCCGTAAAACGCGCGCGCTTTCGCTCCGTCAATACTGAGCTCGAATCGGTCGTTCCCGTCGGGTCCGACCTCACGAAGGACGTCATCGACCGTCACCACGATATCGTCAGCGGCGAGGCGCGTGACGATGTCGGTCAACGGAAGCCAGCCGACGGAGTCGAGTTCGACATCGGTCGCGTGGCGCAAAATGAAGGCGATCGCGCCGCCGAGACGCTGGGAGTTATTGCGTGCCATTATTCGATCGTACGGTTTCGCGCCGACACGGCCCACCAGCCCGTGTTTTGCCCTCGGCGAAATCGCCCCATCGACGCCCGCGACGTGGTTACTCTCGCATTAATGACCCACGCACCTGCGTGAAGGAGATGACGAGATGTTTGAACGATTTACTGACCGGGCCCGTCGAGTTGTGGTGCTTGCGCAAGAAGAGGCAAAGCAGCTCAACCACAATTACATCGGCACCGAGCACATCCTGCTCGGTCTCATTCGCGAGGGCGACGGCATCGCCGCGAAGGCCCTTGCCGAACTCTC
>JAEMRP010000200.1 GCA_016463265.1 Microbacteriaceae bacterium
TCGGCGCCGTCGAGATCCTCTGGTCGGACACGGGCGCTGACGACCGGTGCGCCGATGAACGCAGCGTGGTCACGGATTGTTCGCTCGGTGACGCTAGGAAGGTGCGGAATCCCGGAATCGACGACGTGCAGACTGTCCTTCTCCCACCACACAATCGACGACCACGCCCCCTCGGCGATGTATCCGTCGTCGAGAATGACGGCCTCGCCGACGTTGAGTTCCCGTCGGAGGGCTCCAAGCGCGGCGAGATCGGGACCCTTCACGCTCGGCTGGGTTCGAGGGTCACGAGGTGCGGTGGCCAGCGTGACGTCGGTGAGAGCGTCGGGAGCCTCTCGAAGGTGGAATCGCAACATCGCGCCATCGCCATAATCGATCGCCTCAAGGCGCGGGAACCATCGTCCCTCGGCGGGAATCATGGCGATGGTGTCGGCGGCAAAGGCGCGAGCGTCCAGAATGGCGTCAACAGTGGCAAGCGACGTCGTGAATCGTTCGAGGTGCATCGTCAGATTCACAGCACAGCCGTCGACCACGAGCCATGAATCGGCGACGCGCACAGCACCGGTGTGAGGGTCGCACCATTCCTCTTCAACGACGGAACCATCCGCCCATCGGAAAACGCGCGCCTCGACCATAGAGTAAAGGCTATGACAGAGGGTTACGTTCGGCACGTTATTGCCGCACACGTTGACCCGGTTGTCATATTTCGTACTCTGATCGCCGATAGAGATGGTGGTTTCTGGCTCGACGATTCGCTAGCGGAAACCGTGTCGTATCTGGGAGTCGGTACTCGCATTGAGACCATCGACGCCTTCTCCGGTTTCGAGACGACTGATGACTTTCCCGTGTCGCGCGTCGGCTGGATTGGATACGGTGCCCGCGCCGAGTCGCTCGGCGTCGAGGTCGGAATCGAGCCACAGCCGCGTTCGACAATGCTGTCCGTTCAACTCGCGGTCGAGGTCGACCATCGCGACAACCAAGTGTCAGTCATCGGGCTGCAGCGCGACGCCGAGTTCAACGACCTCGTATCTGCCATCGAAGCACTGGGAGGTCAGGCCGCCCCGACACCACAGCGTCCCCCGACCCGCACGGCGATGTGGCGCGACGACCCGGTGACCTATGCGGGGTACATCGCCGAGTGCCTCACGCACATCCGAAACGGTGACGCCTATCAGTTGTGCCTCACGACGGGAATCGACGTCTATGGCGAGGTGGATGTGGTCGAGACGTATTGTGCACTCCGTGCGGTGGCCCCCACCCGAAACGCGGCGTACCTTTCGATTGGAGGAATCAGCCTGCTTAGCGCATCGCCCGAGACCTACTTCACGGTTCGCGGTCGACACGCGACGACGAGCCCGATCAAGGGCACACGCCCGCGCAGCATGGATCCGGCAGAGGACTACCTCGTGAAACGTGAACTGGAGACATCTGAGAAAGAGCGCGCCGAGAACCTGATGATTGTCGATTTGTGCCGCAACGACCTGTCCCAAGTGTGTGAGCCGGGGACGGTTACCGTGACGTCGCTTCATCGCGTCGAAACCTATTCGACCGTCCATCAGTTGGTCAGTACCGTCACCGGGGAATTGTTGCCAGACTGTGTGGCCGCGGATGCCGCACGGGCCCTCTTCCCGGCCGGGTCAATGACGGGTGCGCCAAAACGCAGCGCCGTCCAAATTCTGGAGAGATTGGAATCTGCCGAACGTGGAATGTACGCCGGCGCGTTCGGCTATGCCGGCGCGGGAAGCCTTACACTCGCAATGACGATTCGCTCGATTGTCATCGACGAGCGCGGTGCTCACATCGGAGTTGGGGGCGGAATCACGTCGGGTTCGGTCCCCGATCAGGAAATCGCCGAGGTCGGCGTCAAGGCCGCCGCGATGCTCGGAGTGCTCGGAGCCTCGCCGAACCCTTACCTGTACACGGAATAGAATTGAAAACGCGCGTGTGCGCGCTGTGAAGGGGTTCCGTGGACGAGAACGAATACGATTTCCGCCGGATGGAAGCGAAGTGGGCTCC
>JAEMRP010000040.1:0-6538 GCA_016463265.1 Microbacteriaceae bacterium
CGCTCGAAATGTACCCCGCCGCAGGCCGAGCCCAACCCTTTGACGAAATCGCCCCCGGCGGAAGGTTACTGCCGGCGGTACCGTTCTCTTCGAGGCCCTTTTGATATTCCTCCTCGGTGGCCAGTCTGTCCTCGACAAGGGTCGCCAACTGGGCCAGCAGTGTTGCCCGGTGGTCCTGTTGTTCCTGGAACACCGTTTGAGCCGCAATCGCCGCGGTCTGCGCAATCTGGAATGCGGCTTCCGCCTCGGCCCGAAGTACGTCACGCTCTTTCTTTGCAACCTTTGCTTGGTCAGTCAATGACTGCGCAGAATTCTGATCGCGAATCGCCGCCTGATAAATTCCATCAGCCTGAGACGCAATAATCGAGGCGAAACCGAGGCGACTGAGAAGGTCGGCGGCGCCCGACTCATTCGAGAGGAGGCTCGTCGAGATATTGACGCTGCCAACACGCGCGAGTTCCGAAACGAACTGGCCGGCGCGAATCCGCGACGCCTCCGCGACGCTCTTCGCCTCGTCGGCCTGTGCCTGCAACTGGTCCGCTTTGTATGCCGCCTCGTCGAACGCCAGTTGCGCAACTTGATAAATCATTCCAACGCGTTCTGTCTCGGCTATGGCGGCCGCTACCTTCTTCTCCAACCCCTTGATAATGCTTTTGAGCTCGGCGATCGCCTTCTCTTTGAGCGCAACATCGTTTCGCGCGTCGAGTACATCTGACCACGACGGGTAGTTGGCGGCGAAGGCGAGATCCTTCGAGACGATCGGGCTGATGAGCAGCGAAATGCTCACAATAAAGGCGCCGAGGCCGATCCACCCTCTGCGCATACTCATCACCCCCGTTGAAAACACTGGTCATTTCAGGGTAATCGCGGAATGTCGGCAATCCTGACATTGCCGAGCGACGGGCGGTTTGCGTGCGAACCGAATAACCCATAAACTCAGGAAGGTTGCGCATCCTCGGAGGCATGACACGGCCCCATCGTTTAGTGGCCTAGGACGCTGCCCTTTCACGGCAGTAGCACGGGTTCGAATCCCGTTGGGGTCACGCAGGTCTACAATTCAATATGCAAGGCCCTGTAGCGCAGTTGGTTAGCGTGCCGCCCTGTCACGGCGGAGGTCGCGGGTTCAAGTCCCGTCAGGGTCGCGGACGTCAGAGTCTCTTTCGCGAGAGGCTCTTTTGTCTAGGAGTGACAAACTCCTTGGCTCTGTAGCTCAGTTGGTAGAGCGTTCGACTGAAAATCGAGAGGTCACGGGATCGACGCCCGTCGGAGCCACGATTCGAGGCCCCCGGATTGTCGGGGGCCTTTTCCATTTCGTGGTTCACAGTTCCCAGGTTGGAAACGCGTCGCGCTTGATGGGATCCGGGCGCGGTTAGTGCCCGATTAATCGCCAGACCGCGGACGCAATTCCCGCCGGGCGTCCGGTGCGCGCTTCGTCTCGATCTGACTGGGCGAACGCTTTCGTCACCGCGTTGACACCGAGCCAGCGAAGCGGTTCGATTTCCCAGTTGGGCGAATGGCGACCGACCCATGGGAGTGTGCGCACATCGGAATCCGTTTCGAGGATTTCAGCGGCAAGAGTCTTTCCCGCCATGTACGCGGTCGAGACGCCGTCGCCAACGTAACCACCGGCCTGCCCAAATCCTGTCGCCCTATCGAAGGTCACCGAGGGGTACCAGTCGCGCGGAATGCCGAGGTTGCCGCCCCACGCGTGGGTGAATTCCTTGTCGCCGAGAGCTGGGAACAGTTCACGCAGAATACCGCGGAGCATGTGGTGAACTCCCTCGTCGCGATCGAACGATGGACTGACCTTCGAGCCGTAGTGGTAAGGCGCACCTCGTCCACCGAACGCGAGCCGGCCGTCGCTCGTGCGTTGACCGTAAATACGCAAGTGACGCTTGTCTGAGAAGGTTTCCCCCTCCCCCAGACCGATTTCGGCTAATTGGGCCTCCGATAGTGGTTCGGTTGCGACCATGAGCGAATACATCGGAATGATGGCGCGGTGCGACTCGCGGAACTCCGCGGTGAATCCTTCGGTCGCACGAATAATGACATCCGCACGGACCGTCCCGCGTTCGGTCTCGAGTCGCCGCTCGGCAATTCGGGTGACACGCGTGTGTGCATAAATTTTGGCTCCGAGCCCTTGGACAACGTGCGCGAGGCCTGAAGCCAGTTTGGACGGCTGCATCGCTGCGCAATTCGGCGTGAAAGTTCCGCCAAGGACGTGAGTGGCGTTGGCGCGCTCGGATGCCTCTTTCTGGCTGAGGAGCTGCATGTGATCGTCCCCGAACCCCCACGAGTTCCACCCAGAGACCTCGTTGCGCGAGCGAACGAGTTGGGCTGCGTTTCGGGCGAGCGAGACGTAACCGCCCTGCTTCCAGTCGCAGTCGATTTTTTCCGCAGCGATAATCGCTCCCATTTCGGCAACGGATGCGTTCATCGCTCGTTGGAGTCTGATGGCCTCGTCTCGAGACGACAGGCTCGCAATCTTTTTCATTGACGCAGGGAACAACGCCGAGCACCAACCGCCGTTACGGCCAGAGGCCCCAAAACCGACTTCCTCCGCTTCGCAGATGACCACCGTGAGAGAAGGGTTCTGTTTGAGCAGGAAATAAGCGGTCCATAATCCGGTGTAACCCGCGCCAACAATGGCAACGTCAGCCGAGATGTCGCCCTTCAGCGGTGTCGCTGTGAAGAGTGTGAGCGACGGGTCATCGTGCCACAGCGAAAGGGGTTGGTTGGACGCAACGAGAGTATTCACGCCTCTCAGTATCGTGTGGGTGAACAGTTAAGTCGACTTAATAAATCAAGGTTCAACAGATCGTTTTTCATTCAAAACTAGGGATTGGGAATCGTGAACTCGACGGTCGATGACTGGTAGTTGACGATGTTGACCGGTTGCGAAAAATCTGTCTACTGGACTGAACCCAATTCAATGTGGTCGGTGAGTTGGCTGGGCGTACCAAATCGGTGCGCGGTGATGCTGACCGCCTGTTCGCGAAGGAGCGGAAGCATTTCGATTCGGCCGGCGGTTACAACCGGTCCAGACCAGATTGCGAGGTCGGGACGCCCACCCGTCGCCAGCGTGATGGCAGACGGATTTCCGCCGACGAGGCGGATGCGCCTTCCTGAAAGATCCCCGGCGCGACGACCGAGGTTCTCTTGCCATTCATGCTCGGTTTGGATTTCAATTGAGACTCCCAGATCGTCCAACGCTCGAACGATTTCGGTTTCGAGCCACGCCGACGCTGACACCACCGGGTAGTTACCGACACGGAAAGCCGCAAGGAGCACCCGCAATAATTCGGTGGGCTTGGCGCCATCCGAGAATCGCACGATGAGCGGCGTGGGAATTGGTCGGTAGCGGAACACATTGCGCTCGACACCGACGTTGGAAACGTCCCGCGCAATCCCGAATTCGGTCTGCCACGCGTGCTCGTCGAGACGCGCAGCGCGCGCGAGCCATGCGCGTCCGGCCGCGGTGACCGTGTCGAAATTGGGAAGAGCAGCGAGGAGTTCCTGGACGCGGTCCACCGTGGGATCCGCGCCGCGCGCTCGGGTGTCAGCGTCCGTCCACGAACCGAGTCCGAACAGATAATTCGGCCCGCCCGCCTTTGACCCGGCACCGACAGCAGACTTCTTCCACCCACCGAACGGCTGGCGTTGCACGATGGCACCGGTCGTTCCTCGGTTGACGTAGAGGTTTCCTCCGTCGACGCGGTCGAGCCAGGTCTCGATCTCTCCGGAATCCAGCGAATGTAGACCCGAGGTGAGTCCGTACTCTATCGCGTTGACCATATCGATTGCCTCATCCAACGTGCGAGCCGACATGACACCAAGGATTGGTCCGAAATACTCCGTGAGGTGGAACTCGCTGCCCGCGACGACACCGTTGCGAACTCCGGGCGACCACAACCGGCCGGATTTGTCGAGCATTGTGGGTTCGACCAACCACGATTCGCCTGACCCGAGAGTCGTCAGCGCGGACAGCAGTTTCCCGTCCGCCGGGCCGATGATTGGTCCCATCTGGGTCGTCGGGTCCGACGGATAGCCAACCTTCAGGCTCGCAACACCGTCGATCAGTTGATTGCGGAAACGGGCAGAGGTTGCGACCGACCCGACCAAAATGACGAGTGACGCCGCGGAACACTTTTGCCCGGCATGACCGAACGCTGAGTAAATGACGTCCTTGGCCGCGAGGTCGAGGTCGGCGCTGGGGGTGACGATGATCGCATTCTTACCGCTCGTTTCGGCAAGAAGCGGCAGGTCGTGACGAAGTTCACGGAACGCCTCCGCCGTTTCGTAGCCTCCCGTGAGGATGACCCGCTCCACGCGGGAGTCGGACACCAACTGTGACCCGAGAGATTTGTCAGAGAACGTCACGAACTGCAACGCGTCCTGCGGGACACCCGCTGCCCACAGCGCTTCGATCATGACCGCGCCGCTTCGACGCGCGTTGCTTGCGGGTTTGATGATCACGGGCGAGCCAGCCGCGAGCGCCGCGAGAGTCGACCCGGCCGGAATCGCGACCGGGAAGTTCCACGGTGGGGTCACAACCGTCAGTCGTGCCGGTGTGAACGTCGCGCCAGGGATGATCTCGAGCGCTTTCGCGCTTTCGGCGTAATAGTGCGCGAAGTCGATCGCCTCGGTGACCTCCGGGTCAGACTGGTCGAGGGTCTTTCCCGTCTCGTGAGCCATGATTTCCATGAGCTCGGCGCGACGAGCCTCGAGCGCTTCCCCCGCCTTGTGCAGGATGGCCGCCCGCTTGGCCGCGGGGAGCCGGCTCCACGCCGCACCTTTTGTCGTTGCCCGAGTGATGATGGCGTCGAGTTGTTTCGCTGACGTGACGAGGTTTGCCGTTACCGTCCTTTTTCCCGCCGTCGATTTCTCGATCCGCGCGATGATCGCTGCGCCCCACTCGCGGTTCGCCGCGATGGCGGGGTCGGTATCGGCGGCGTTGCGGAACGTGTCCGTCGGCATCGGTGCCTGTTTCGCGCGGCGGTCTTGAACTCGCTTCGAGGTCGGCACCTTCGCGTCAAGGGTTACGAGTGACGCGTCAAAGCGCCCCTTTTCCCGCTCGAACAAAGCCTCATTTTTGGACAGTTCGAACACCGCCGACATGAAGTTGTCCTGGCTGGCGCCTTCCTCGAGACGTCGAATCAGATACGCGATGGCAACGTCGAATTCGGCGGGGTGAACGACGGGCGTGTACAACAGCAGTGAGCCGACATCGCGTTTGACCGCTTCGGCTTGGCCGGGGGCCATCCCGAGGAGCATCTCGAATTCAATTCCCGACTGAACCCCCCGCTTCTGCGCAAGGAGCCATGAATAGGCAATATCGAACAGGTTGTGGCCCGCGACACCGATTCGGACGTTGTCGATTCGCGCCGGGTCGAGGGCGTAGTTGATGACTCGCTTGTAGTTCGTGTCGCTCTCTTGTTTCGTCGACCACGTCGCGAGCGGCCAATCGTGCACGGCTGACTCGACTCGTTCCATCGGCAGGTTGGCACCCTTGACGATGCGCACCTTGATTCCCGCGCCTCCACGAGCTCGGCGGGCAGCCGACCACTTTTGCAAATGCATCATCGCCGCGAGCGCATCGGGCAAATATGCCTGCAAAACAATTCCGGCCTCGAGCCTGGCGAACTCGGTTCGGTCAAGGATTTGGGTGAAGACCGCAATCGTGATGTCGAGATCCTTGAATTCCTCCATGTCGAGGTTGATGAAGGTCTTTGACTTACCCTTGGCCGCGAGTTTGTAAAGCGGCAACAAGCGCTCGACGACGTGCGCGACGTTCTGTTCGTACGACCAGGGCGAATGCGGCGCAACCGTCGCCGACACTTTGATCGACACGTAATCGACATCGTCACGTTCGATGAGAGCGGTCGTTCCCGCAAGGCGCTTCGCCGCTTCCCGTTCACCGAGCACCGCCTCACCCAGAAGATTGATGTTGAGTCGGACGCCCGGTTTTTTCAGTTTCGAAATAACGGAACCGAGTTTCGAGGGCGTCGCGTCCACGATGAGGTGTCCGACCATCTTTCGCAGAACGACTCGGGCGATCGGAATGACAGCCCAGGGGATGATCGGCGCGAAAAATCCGCCAAGTCGAACTGCGCCACGCATCACCCACGGCAGGAACGCTGGCACGTTCGGCGCAATCGCTCGTAACTTCCAGGCGGCGACGCGCAGGTCTTCCGGCCGAACAACGCCATCGACAAAACCGACCGTGAACGCAAGACCGTCGGGGTCTCGGAGGATACCCGCGAGTCGAGTCGCACTAACATCGACGGGGAAGTTTTCCGCCGTGGTGAGCCAGGTTCGAACGAGTTCGACCGCGTCGGTCGCGAGGTTTTCGGAGGGAGTGACTCTGGTCATGCCCTCGAGTCTGCCATTTAAATTCTGTTAAAAAAACGCGACATTCTGCGGTCGGTTCGGAAACCTCGGTGAACAGAGCGTTCGCGTGATTCGGGATAATGAGAGACATGATCGGACTCGGCACACTCATCAACATCGGGACTATCGTGGCGGGTTCCGCCATCGG
>JAEMRP010000040.1:6638-7905 GCA_016463265.1 Microbacteriaceae bacterium
CCCTCGCTCGACCGGCTGACGCGGAACGAGCGATTGACGCGGCTGTCATCGGATTCGAGACGTGGCGACGGACTCCCGCCCACGCCCGATTCGCGATTTTGACCAAAGCTGCTGCGCTCGCCGATGAGCGCGCCGAAGACATCGCGCAGATCATGTCTCGCGAGAACGGGAAGTCGATTCTCGAAGCGCGCGGAGAAGCCTCCCGATCGGGAGACATCATTCGGCTGTCAGCCTTCGAGGGTTCGCAGTTGTACGGCGATTCGTTGCCGCTCGACGCGAACAAAGGGACGGGCTTCGACAAGATCGGCTTCACAATCCACCAGCCGGTCGGAGTCATCGTCGCGATTTCGCCGTTCAACTACCCGGCGCTCTTGGTTCTGCACAAAATCGCTCCGGCCCTTGCGGCGGGGAACGCCGTGGTTCTCAAGCCAGCACGCGCCACCCCGTTGACCGCGCTGGCGGTCGCGCAGTGTTTCGTCGACGCGGGGCTACCCGATGGTGTCCTCAATGTCGTCACGGGTGGCGGTTCCGATGTCGGTGATGCGCTCGTTCGCGATCGTCGCGTGCGCAAGATTTCTTTCACCGGGTCGACCAGAGTCGGCGAGCACATCGCCTCGATTGCCGGCGTGAAGAAGTTGTCCCTCGAACTCGGCGCTTCTGGACCGGTCATTGTGCTCGACGATGCCGACATCGACGCCGCGACCACGTCTATCGCGCTCGGCGGATACATCAACGCCGGACAGGTCTGCATTTCTGCGCAGCGCATCATCGTTCACGACAAAATCGTTGATGATTTTCTCGCGTCGCTCACCCCCAAGGTCGAGGCGATTCGAGTCGGCGACCCATTCGGTGACGACATCACCGTCGGCAGCATGATCTCGAGGACCGAAGCCGACCGCGTCACCGAATCTATTCGTGCGGCCGTGTCCGCAGGATCACGTCTCGTCACGGGTGGTGAACAGGACGGAAGCGTGATTCAGCCAGCGATTGTTGCCGACGTCGATCCGTATTCGCCCTTTGCGCAGGACGAACTGTTCGGCCCCGCCGTGGCTGTGAGCACCGCTCGAGACATCCAACACGCCATCGAACTCGCGAACTCCACGGCCTATGGACTCGGGGCGGGCGTGTTCACGAACAACATGTCGAACACAATCCGCGCCATTCGCGAGATCGAATCCGGCGTCGTCCACATCAACTGGACCCAATTGTGGCGGGCAGACCTGATGCCCTACGGTGGTTTCAAATCGAGCGGAATCGGCAAAGAAGG
>JAEMRP010000201.1 GCA_016463265.1 Microbacteriaceae bacterium
GGCTCGGCTCTACTACGACGACGGCAAGACTCAGGACGAGATCGGGGACATCCTCGGCATCACCCGCTGGAAGGCGGGCCGACTGCTGGCTGTCGCCCGTGAATCGGGAATCGTCGCGATTTCCATCGTCGACAGCAGCGACACCGCTGAGGTTCGTCCTCTCAGCGGGATCACGACCACCGACCGCTCTCGTGCGCACGGCGTCAACGATTCGGCGTCGCTTCGAGCGTTCTTGTATGGGCTTTCCGCGGTCGATGCGATCGGTCTCGAGGAGCGAGCAGCTCGGCTCGCAACACGGTCGATCAAAAACGATTCCAAGCGCGCTGCGCTCGACACCATCATTCGACTGATCGACCTCACCACGCTGGAGGGCGCCGACACTCCGGGCAAGGTTCGATCACTCGTGCGGAAAGCAATCCTGCCCGATCCCGCCGACCCGACGGCGCCGCGCGTTGCCGCGGTGTGCGTGTACCCCGATATGGTTCAACACGCCGTTGCGGCACTGGGTGCTCACAAGGGCGACGGAGTTACCGGAATCGGTGTTGCATCGGTCGCAACCGCCTTCCCGAGCGGTCGCTCGACGCTGGAGGTCAAACTCGCCGACACCCGTTACGCCGTATCCCAGGGCGCGACCGAAATCGACATGGTGATCGACCGCGGAGCTTTCCTGTCGGGAGATCTCGATACCGTCTTCAACGAAATCGTCGCGGTTCACCGCGCCTGTGGACGCGCCGACGGAACGCGCGCGCATCTCAAGGTCATCTTCGAGACGGGGGAACTGCGCACATACGACAACATCAAGCGCGCGTCATGGCTCGCAATTTTGGCTGGTGCTGATTTCATCAAGACGTCGACCGGCAAGGTACAGCCCGCTGCGACTCTCCCGACGACCGTGCTGATGCTCGAGGTCGTTCGCGATTGGTTTGCCATGACCGGCGAGCGCATTGGCGTCAAGCCAGCCGGGGGCATCCGCCAATCCAAAGACGCCATTCGATACCTCGTGGCCGTTGCCGAGGTCGCGGGCGAGGAATGGATTGACCCGCACCTGTTCCGATTCGGTGCGTCCAGCCTGCTCAACGACGTTCTGCTGCAACGCCAGAAGATGACCACCGGCCACTACAGCGGCCCCGACTACGTGACCGTGGATTAGGAGTCCCATGTCTTTCCGTGATTATGCGCCGGCGCCAGAGTCGACCGCAATCCTGCACCTGCGACCGAACTATGGGCTTTACATCGGCGGCGAATGGACCGACGGTCGGGGCGGGTCGATGACGACCATTTCGCCCGCAACCGAGAACTCCATCGCCGAAATTTCGTTGGCCGACGCATCGGACATCGACCGCGCCGTCGCCGCTGCGCGAAAGAGCTACGACACCGTTTGGTCGCGCATGAGCGGTGCCGAGCGCGGAAAGTACTTGTTCCGCATCGCGCGGCTCATTCAAGAGCGCGCTCGCGAGTTCGCTGTCGCCGAGACCCTCGACAACGGCAAGCCGATTCGAGAAACCCGGGACATCGACATCCCGCTCGTCGCCGCGTGGTTCTTCCATTACGCGGGGTGGGCGGACAAACTCGATTACGCGGGACTCGGTCCGAACCCGTCGGCGCTCGGTGTCGCTGGCCAGATTATTCCGTGGAACTTCCCGCTACTCATGCTCGCGTGGAAGGTTGCGCCCGCGCTGGCGGCCGGCAACACGGTCGTGCTCAAGCCCGCCGAGACCACGCCTCTGACGGCCCTGATGTTCGCCGACATTTGCGAGCAGGCCGGGCTTCCCGCGGGAGTCGTCAACATTGTTCCGGGGCTCGGTGGCATCGCCGGTAAGGCGCTCGTCGAGCACGCCGGTGTCAACAAGATCGCGTTCACGGGTTCGACCGCTGTTGGTCGTAACATCGCCCGAACGTTGGCAGGAACCGACACCCGCGTCACGCTCGAACTCGGCGGCAAGGGTGCGAACATCGTGTTCGACGACGCCGCGGTCGACGAGGCGGTCGAGGGCATCATCGCCGG
>JAEMRP010000202.1 GCA_016463265.1 Microbacteriaceae bacterium
TCGATTCGCTGTCGGCGAGGAGAGCCTGAAGAGTCGCGTCAGCATCGTCCAGCAGAGTTTCGATATCGACTCCCGCGAGTCCGCAGGGGACGAGGCCGAACGCGGCGAGAGCCGAATAGCGACCGCCAACGTGTGGGTCCGCGTTGAACACACGATATCCGTCGTCACGTGCGGCGATGTCCAACGGGGAACCAGGGTCCGTGACAACAACAAGCCGCGTCAACGGGTCAATTCCCGCAGCGGTGAATGCTGCCTCGAACGCTCGTTTGTGCGAATCGGTTTCAACCGTCGACCCCGACTTTGACGAAACAACGACGACGGTTGTCTCGATGTCGGTGTCGACAACTCGGGCGAGTTGTGTTGGGTGCGTCGTGTCGAGTACGACGAGGGGGACACCTTCGGTTCGCGTAATCACTTCGGGAGCGAGCGACGAACCGCCCATTCCGCACAGCACGATTCGATTCAGTCCCCGCGCACGAAATTCGTCACGCAACGCCAGGATTTCGGGAATAAGTGGACGCGAGTGTTCGCTCGCGTGAACCCATCCGAGACGAATCGATGCCTCGGATTGCGCATCGGGTCCCCACAGCGTGTCATCGCCCGCCGACAGCCTGGATGCAAATCGCTCGGCAACGAGAGCGGGCACATGACGCGCGACGGCATCTGCGGCCACCCCAGAGACCGAAACAAGGGTCATCGAGACGATTCCATGGCGGCCGTGACAATATCGAGAAGTTCGTTCCACGAGACGATGAATTTATCAACACCCTCGCGCTCGAGCAAAGTGGTTACCTCGATAATCGAGATGCCGTGAGCTTCGATTGCCGTGAGCGTTGCCCGCGCGTCATCGTACGAGCCACGGACGGCATCTCCGTGCACGGGCGCGTGATCGAACGTGGCCTCGAGGGTCTTTTCGGGCATCGTGTTCACTGTGTCTCCGACCGCCAACTCGGTGACGTAGAGCGTGTCGGGAAGCGCGGGGTCTTTGACGCCCGTGGAGGCCCACAACGGTCGTTGGCGGTTAGCGCCCAGAGCGAGGAGAGCCTCTGCGCGACTACTCGCGAACTTCTGTTCAAACAATTCGTAGGCGAGTCGAGCGTTCGCGATGCCCGCCAAGCTCTTGAGGGCAATAGCGGCGTCCGTGCCAATCGTCATGAGTCGCTTGTCGATTTCAGTATCGACGCGCGAGACGAAGAACGAAGCCACCGAGTGAATGGTCGACAGGTCATGACCGTTGGCCTGTGCTTGCTCAAGTCCGGCGAGGTACGCATCGATCACGTCGGCGTATCGCTCCAGCGAAAAAATGAGCGTCACGTTGACGCTGATTCCTTCGGCCAGGACCGCGGTAATCGCGCCAAGACCCTCAACGGTCGCCGGAATCTTGATCATGACGTTGGCTCGTCCGACGCGGGTAAACAGTTCTTTCGCTTGTGCAATGGTCGCGTCGGCATCGAACGCAAGGGTCGGCTCTACCTCGATAGAGACTCGACCGTCTTGGCCGTGGGTTCGATCGTAGACGGGCAGAAAGATGTCACACGCAGCGGCAACATCGTCACACGTTGCCGCAAAAACCGCGTCAGTTACGGATGCTCCGGCGGCGGCGAGTTCAGCAATCTGCGCTCCGTAGGACTGACCCGTTGCAAGCGCTGACGCAAAGATTGTCGGGTTTGTGGTGACACCGACAACGTTGCGCGTGGCGATGAGTGTTTCGAGAGACCCTGACCGGATGCGGTCGCGCGAAAGGTCGTCCAGCCAGATCGATACGCCAATGTCAGAAAGTTCCTGGGTGGGAGTGGTCACGAATCGTGCCTTTCGGTTGTCGAGAGCAGGGTTTCGGCCGCAGCCACAACAGCTTCGGGTGTTATTCCGAATTCACGGAACAGAGTCTGGTAGTCAGCGGAAGCGCCGAAGTGTTCGATTGAAATTGATGTGCCGTTGGCGCCAACATACTTCGACCATCCGAGGGCGATTCCGGCTTCGACCGAAACGCGCGCG
>JAEMRP010000203.1 GCA_016463265.1 Microbacteriaceae bacterium
GGCTCGGGTCCGTCAACCTCTCTGCGCGGTCAGCACACGCGCGAAATATAGGTTCCCTCTCTCGGTCCGATGTCCTCAGCGGATTCCCCACCACAACGGCGTCCGCTCTGACGACTCTGATGACGGGTCGCTCGCCCGGCCAGACGGGCATGCTCGGCTACGCGATCCGCGATCCCGCAACGGGAAACATTGTCAACCAGTTGTCGGGATTGGATGCGCTAACTCCCGAGGTCTGGCAACCCGCACCGACGTTGTGGGAACAAAACACCGACATCCCCACCGCGATCATCTCGTCCCCGCGATATCGCGACTCGGGACTGACTCGGGCGATTTTGCGCGGGGCTCAGTACGTGAGTGCAAAGAGTTGGGGCGATCGGCTCGGCGCGATCGACGCCTTCTTTGCGTCACATCGCGAGGGGGTCGCATATGTATACATTGCCGAGCTGGACATGGCAGCTCACGCGTCCGGAGTCGCCTCGGACCAGTGGGTCCGGCGGCTCGAAGAGCTGGACGGATTCATTGCCGACGTTCAGCGTCGACTGTTACCAACGGATGGACTGGTCATCACGGCGGATCACGGTGTGCTCGATGTTCCCGTCTCCCGGCACTGGATGGTGCCCGCGGGGTCGACATTGCTTGACGGCGTGACGGTGGGCGGTGAGCCGCGATTCCTTCATCTTTATGCTGAAAACAAAACAGCACTGTTGGAACGCTGGCGCGAGTCGGAGGGAAACCGCTCGCATGTCGCGTCGCGAGAAGAGGCAATCGCTGCGGGGTGGTTTGGCACGGTCGAGAACTTTGCTCGCGAACGTATCGGAGATGTGTTGGTGACTCCGCGGGGTGAATCGGTTTATTACATCGAGGGGATTGCGACGGAACAATCGATGGCGATGGTCGGGCAACACGGGGGACTGAGCCGAACAGAAACCCTGATACCCGTAATTCGCGGCGGCGCGTTCGGCTAACTACTCCTCGTCAGGACGGGCGCCGAAAACGATCTCATCCCAAGTGGGCATGGCCGCCCGCTGGCGTTTCGAGCGACTGGGTGTCGGGTCCGTGAACACGTCGGTCCCCGGTCGCGACTTCTTACCGGTCTCGCCCACCTGTGTTGCGGGAACCTCGTCGGGGGCGACGGGCGAATCGTCAGGTATCTCTAACATGTCGGGAGTGATGATGGGAATCGAACCTGTAGACGGATGCGACGCAATCGCGTCTTTTCGTTCGCCACGGCGTCGGGTCAAATCATCGACCTGGCGAGCCGGTTCGTCGAGCCCAGTTGGGGCGTAAATGGCGGGCATGTCAATCGAAATCGACGTCGTCGTGGGCGGTGCACTCACCGGTTTTTCTGTCGCGGGAACGTCCACGACGGGAGGCGGAAGTGGTTCGAACTCGCCGCTGTCGAATCGCGCGGCGGGCTTCGGCGTGACGACGCGAAGGGGAGGAAAGAGAGCCGCATCGACGGATTCCGATTTCGAGATTCGAACGGCGGCAGCGTTCGACGGCACAAGAGTCATCTTCCGTGGGTCAAATGACCACGTAGCGTCCTCCTCGACGTCACCGAGCACGCATCGCGCTCCGACCACCCATTCATCGTTGATCCGGTAGGCCTGCCAGCGCACGACCCGACCTCCTTGAGCAGCAATTCGAGCACCAATTTCGCTACCAAACGACGAATCGGCTCCGTCAGCAACAACAGGGACAGCTAATGCCCGTTCCAAGACAAATGCGAGTTCGGCAACTATCGGTGCCTCGAATCGTGCGATGTTTTCTGCACTGGTGCCGGTGCGCGATGCGACGTCCTCCACCGACAGTCCCGATCGCAACATGGATTGTATTTCTTTGGGAGACACCGTGACCGCCGACGTTGAGGGGTGGGAATGAGCGAGTTTGGCGCGGAGTGCGTCGTCGAGAGCGAGTGAAAATCGTTGGCCGTCTCGAGTTACCACGATGATTCCATCGCGTGTCACCTCGATGACCGACAACT